>JBEANW010000207.1:0-10703 GCA_041165225.1 Cyanobacteriota bacterium
ACCGTCGCGGTAAGCAATGTTATCAATGTCGCTTATGTCCTAAAGAACGACGCGAAGCTAATCCTTTATGGCATATGGATTTGGACTGTGGTGAACCATTGGCAACCAGGTATTCTCTTATGGACAGTCGGCGATCGCAGTAGTGAAACATTTAATAGTCTTTGGTTGACTATCAAATGTTGGCAGAGTTTTTCCTAAAGGATACCGCTTCGCATATGGTACGTGAGTGATGGTTATCCTGTTTATCCTTGTTTTATTCAACCAGAAGACCATCTTGTGAGTAAAACTTACATGACAAGAGTCGAAGGAGAAAATACTCGACTCAGACACTATTTGGCTCGTTTACATCGAAAGACTTTGTGTTACTCAAAATCAATTGAAATGCTCAAATATTCAATTCGTCTGTTACTCCATTATCTTAAGTTCAAAACTGTTCCATCGATCTCCTAAATCATTACTCATTCAGCAACGCCAATTATTTTAACTAAAAAGAAAGTAGATCAAACTTTCACCGCAGGTAATGGAATTACAAGACTATCTAATCCACCAGGGACTTACTGAATTAGCTCAAGAATTTAAGATTAAAGTCAACCGTCATAGTGAAATTGACAACTTAGTTTGTCTCAAATATTCCCAGATCGAGTCCCCGATGGGGGAAACAATAGTTCAGCAATGTCGAGGAATTGTTTTAGATGAGGCTGATAATTGGTCAGTAGTTTCTTATCCCTATGATAAATTCTTCAACTACGGCGAAGGTCATGCACCAAAGCTAGATTGGAATACCGTCAAGGTCTACGAAAAACTAGATGGCTCCTTAATGACACTGTATTTCTATCAGGGAGAATGGCGTGTACAGTCTAGTGGAATGGCTGATGCAGCAGGGGCTGTCGCCGATTTTGGCTGTACTTTCGCTCAATTGTTTTGGAAGGTGTGGCAGGAATTAGGTTATCAATTGCCCAGAGATACTGAATACTGTTTTATGTTTGAGTTGACCACTCCCTATAACCGTATTGTCGTGAGGCAACATCAAAACGATTTAGTGCTACATGGGGTTCGTAATCTTCAGACTTTTAGCGAATCAGATCCTCATCTTTGGGGCAATAAATATGATTGGCGAGTAGTTAAGACCTATCCGTTGCAGACTTTAGAAGCAATTATCACCCTGAGCAACAATCTAGATCCGATGGATTTGGAAGGCTATATTGTCTGTGATGCTCAGTTTAAGCGGATTAAAATTAAATCTCCGCAGTACGTGGCGATCGCTCATTTGCGATCGGGTTTTTCTAGTCGAAGAATGTTGGAGATTGTTGCCACCAATGAAGGAGAAGAATTTTTGAACTATTATCCTGAATGGACAGATTTGTACCGTAAAATCCGCGCCAAGTACGATGCTTTAGTCCAAGAGATTGAAGGACAATACCAGCAATATCAAGATATTCCTGTACAAAAAGACTTTGCCTTAGCGATCAAACATTTACCCTACTCAGGTATTTTATTTAATCTGCGGGGAGGAAAAACTAATAGCGTCAGAGAATCCTTAGCCCAGACTTCCATCCAAAAATTGGAAGATTTATTACAGGTTGATTTTGTAGATTTAGGACAATAAATAATATCTTACTCCTTCAATAAAAATGAAAAAAGTATTGATTTTACAAGGTTTACCTGCATCGGGGAAATCACAGTTTGCCAAGGAATTACTACTAGCTAATCCTGGGCGTTGGGTAAGAACCAACAAGGATTTGTTGCGGGAAATGGCTCACGCTTCCCACTGGTCTCCTGCCAATGAAAAATTTATTCTTCAGTTACGGAATACCACAATTTCCATGGCGCTAGTAGCAGGAAAGCATGTCATTATTGACGATACGAATTTTGGTAAAAATATTCAGCAGATTCAAGAATTAGTTCAAGGAGAAGCCCAGGTACAAGTCAATGATTCTTTCTTAAAAGTCCCCGTGGAAGAATGTATTCGTCGCGATCTCTTAAGACCAAAATCCGTGGGCAAGGATGTGATCATGAAGATGTATAACCAGTTTGTCCGTCCCCAATTGGTCAAGCCGATTATTTATCAGCCTAATTTACCTGATGCCATCATTGTAGATATGGATGGTACTCTGGCAATCATGGGCGATCGCAGCCCCTATGATATTTCCCGCTGCGATTTAGATTTACCGAACTTTCCTGTGGTGGAAACAGTACAAAAGCTACAGGAGAGTAAAACAATTATTATCATGTCAGGCCGTACTGATGATAGTAAAGAGAAAACCGCAACTTGGCTGGCTAAATATGGCATTAATTACCAGCATATTTATATGCGGGGTCTGGGGGATACCAGAAAAGATTCGATTGTTAAACAAGAGCTATTTGAACGCTTTGTTCAGGATAAATATAACGTTTCCTTTATTCTCGATGACCGCCAACAGGTGGTAGATATGTGGAGAAGTTTAGGGCTAACAGTGTTTCAGGTAGGTGAGGGGGATTTTTAGGAACTAAAGCGATCGCGCCCCAGATGAACTTCCCACTCGACGATTTTCGCTGAATTCGCCAACATTCCGTCTTGAACCCGTGGGCTACTGTTAACAATGTCCTGGGCTGCTTCTAGATTCTCTGCTTGAATAACCCATAAGCCCGTTCCATCGTGAGGAAAAAATGGACCACAGCAGAGCAAAGCGCCCTTCTCGTATTGTTCACCGAACCAAGCTAACTGATTCTGATCATGTTCAGGATGATCTTTTTTGTAGTCGTAATACTCAGGAACAGTTGCCACTACAACAGCAAATAATTTTGGCATCAGTACTTAATCTATAAAAATATAAAAACGGTTGAGCTTTAGATCTAACCTTTAGATCTAACATTATCTCCCATTTCTATCGCCCTGAAGTTAAATCCCTCACAAGACTTCTAAATTTTTAACTAGATTAAATATCTGTAATGGATCTGATCTGTAGGTTTCATCCAGAAGCTCAAAAGTTCTATCTTTCAGAACTTGTCGATCAATTAAATTGGTTAACTCATCTAAGTCTATCCCGCCAAAAGCTTCTTGAGAGGCTTTGATTAATGCTCTAGGGAGAGCTTGTTGAAAACTATCCTCCCAATCGGTTTGCTTAATATAGTGAGCTTTTTTTCCTAATTGATTGCGTTTTTGAATTTCTAAAAGACTATTAACAATAGAGTTACGCCAACTCGTCGTAACTCTATTTTCTACGTGAATTTTGATTAGGTGAATCAGAAGAATGACTAAAAAACTTTGTAAATTATTTATTTTGTCTTGTCTTCCCATTTCTTCCAATTCTTCAATTATTGCTAAGGATGTTTCCCAGTCATGGCTAATAATTGATTGCTTGAGTTCGATTATTTCTTCCATTGAACTTAATTTGGAATATGTTACGGAGAGGGGGGGATTCGAACCCCCGTTAAGTTTGACCCTAAAATAGTTTTCGAGACTACCGCATTCAACCGCTCTGCCACCTCTCCAATTGATAGCTGCATACTGTCCCAAAGTAAGACAACAAGTAAGGCAACAGAGTTATTCTACTGAGGTTTGGGGCAAAATGCCTAACGTTTATTAAAAATTCTTGTTCTAGTTCAAGGGATCTTGTGCTTGAATTAATCCCTGGCGGGGAGTCCAGCGAATCAGTTCCTCTGCTGCGGTGTTGTGGAATTCAATTTGTTTTTGCTGGAGTAGTCGTTTGGTTTTAGGGGTGATCTTCTCAGCAGATGCGATCGCCATTTTTGGCTGTAATAGTTCGAGCCACGGGGCTGGAATATCCCCTGAAGCTAAGAGGATTGGATGTTGGGCGGTGAGATTATGCTGCTGGATGTAAGCGGCGATTTTTTGCTTGAGATTATCTGTGGTTGCTGGTTGACCAATAATTAACCAGTTATAGTCTACTATTTGGATCTTAATCAAGTTTAAGTCTTCATCTCTAATCAGGTGGGCAGATTTGGTAACAATCTCAGGAAACGCTCCCGTTAGAGCAGTTTTAATTGCAGGTAAATTAGTTGCGTCTGAGGCAAAAATAGATTTGGTTCGGACACCCTGGCTGATTGTTAACCATTCTGCGGGAGAATTGGCGCTTTGGTCGTAGGCTAATCCGTAATCGATGGTATTGATTCCCTGCTGTGCCAGAAAAGGTAAAACGCTGTATTTAGCCTGATTGTTTTGCCCGCTATTAATCAGCATTGCTTGGCTGCGATCTTGTACCACAATGATTGGCGACTGTTGGGAAGTCAAGACGGCGATCTGAATTTGGGATGTATTGTAGAACGCGGTGGTCAAGAAAAAGACTACGGGAAAAAACAATCCCAGCCACCAGCGTCTTTGCCACCATTTATGACACCAAATTAAGATAAATAGTCCATAAATAGCCAGTAGTATAGCTAAAGGCATTTGTCCCACTGCCCAAGTATTTCCTGGCAAGTTTCTACAGAAGTTAGTAATCCCGATGAGCAAGGTTGTGGGGTAGAACAACAAGGAAGCGATCGCACTACCCGCAGCAGGTACAATCAACGCGATCATCCCACTAATCATACCGCCTAAGCTAATGATAGTAATCAACGGGGTACTGAGAATATTAACCCCAATGCTATAGGTAGCCAGAGTGTTGAATTGGTAACAGAGCAAGGGCAATACCCAGATGGATGCAGCTAGGGGGACGGCAAGTAAGGAAGCGATAGTCACAGGAAGCCAGTCTAATTTTGCTTGTAGTTCTGGGAGAGTGACAATTAAGCCCAAAGTTGCTAAAAAACTGAGCTGGAAGCCTAAATCTTGAATTAATAGTGGCTCAAACAGCAAAATAATGACCGCTGCGGAGAACAGCGAACCCAACGGTTTAACTTTAGTTTCCATCGTTAATGCCAGTAATACGGCGACTCCCATCAAAGCAGCCCGCAAGACTGAAGCCTGAATTCCCGTTAAGCCTAAATAAGCAGTTATAGTCCCAATCCCAATCGCTAACCGAGGTTTGGCAGCCATAGATTCGGTTAATTTTAAAATTATGCCCAATAATAAAGATACCTGAAAGCCAGATGCTGCCAACACATGAGCTAATCCTACGGCAATAAAGCGATCGCGAATATCCCCAGGCAAATCTACCGCTTTCCCCCCCAAAACAATCGAACTAACTAATTGTCCAACGGGACTACCTAAACCCTGGAGCTGGCTTCGCACAATACGCTGGCGCAATTTCCACCAACCCCAACCAGGGTTCTGCTCTTCAAATTGGGCTTCTGTTCCTTGGATACCTGCAAAGATTCCTTGACGGGCTAAATATTGCTTAAAATCAAAGCCCTTGGGATTACTGGCTGCGGTCGGTAAATAGAGAAATCCCGTTAAGTTTAACACTTGCCCTGGATGAATCCCCGTCCCCTGGAGCAAAGGCAAAGTTCCATAGAGTTTCCCAGAAACTGTTTCCCCGTCAAGGGGCTGTCCCCCGAATGAATTCGGGAGCTTGCTTGCACCGCTTAGTTGGGTGTACGCCCCGTCAATTTTTACTACTTTCAGCCAAAACTTCAGTCCCTGGTTATTGTTCAATCTAGGTTCATTTAAAACTGTTCCTATTACATGAACTAAAGGGCGATCGCTCTTCGTAATCTGATAGCTAATATCGTTATACTTCGGCTGAGGAATTCGTAGCTGGAAATACCCCACGGCAAAGATTGCCACCACCACAGCTACCAACAAGATGCGGGGTTCTATTTTACTGGCGATGGAATTTCGGGTACGCTGGGCGATCGCCACAAAAACCGCCAAGCCGATAAATATTACTGAGAGCAGAGTCAACTGTTTTAAAGTCCAACCAGAAGCTGTCGGAGGAAGGAGACTAGTTGACAATAAACCGATAATATAAGCTATCCCAATAATTATCCAGTTGGTGCGAGTCATAAACTAGCTACGAAAGAACAAGTCCCAGTAAAACACAGCATCACAACTTTCGCTTCTAGCTTCTAAGATATTTTGGAATCAACTAATACAGCTTTTTTTTATAAATTTTTGTCAAAAATTGCGTAAATTGAAGAGTTTACAATGTAGTTATAAATACGCGAACTCTCATCTTATCCAAATCTGATGTTTACATTAATTACCGAAGCTAATACACTACGTTTCAATTCTGGTGAAGATTTACCCTACAAAACAGATCATTTATGGTTAATTACTCATGGTGTTGTAAAAAGCTATACCCTTAGTGAAGAAGGTTCTTTAATCACCCTGGGATTCTGGGGCAAAGACGATCTAGTGGGGGAGTCCCTATCAACAGTTGTTCCCTATGCTCTTGAGTGTCTAGGGGAAGTAGAGGCGATCGCTGTTCATCAAACTCATTGGGATACATTGTCAAAAAATCTGTTATATCATGCTCAACAAACTCAACAGTTAGCATATATTGTGCGTAACACCAGAATAGCCAAGAGATTATGGTTACTGCTGGAATGGTTGGCTAACAAATTTGGTCGAGAAATCGCTCAAGGAAAACTGATCGACTTTAAACTGACTCATCAAGAATTAGCCGATGCCATCAGCACCACGAGAATTACCGTCACTAAAACCCTAATTCAATTTGAGCAAGAGGGTTTGATTCTGCGACCAAAAACTAAGTGTATTATTTTGCGAGCTTAGATTTGTGGAGGGATTTGGATTATTTCCCTAATCCCCCAATCCTTTAAGGGGGTAGCAATCTGCCAATTGTCCGATTTTCCTCAGTAAAGGTTTTTAAAGCGACTCGCTGAATGTCTTGAGTCTCGATCGCTTCTAGTTTTTTTAATTCCTCAAACAAATTGCGCCAGCTACCTGTTTTTGCTTGATATTCCGCTAGTAGATTCGCCATTCCCATATTGGAATCGAGGGTACGCAATAAACCTGCTTTGAGTTGGGTTTTTACCTGTTCTAGTTCTTCAGGCATAACGGGTTCGGTTTTGAGGCGATCAATTTCGGCTCTTAGGGCGATCGCCAAGCGATCGACAGTAGTGCCAGGGGAAGTAAGGGCATAAACCAACATTAGATTGGGATATTTATTGCCAGGAAAACCGCTAAATCCTTCCGCAGCGAGGGCTAACTGTTGTTTTTCGACTAAGGATTTATACAGACGAGAAGTTCTACCGCTACTTAGAAGTTCGGCAATGACTTCATATACCTCATAGTCAGGATCACTCAAAGCTGGTATATGATAGCCTTCCAGATACCAAGGTTGAGAAGGAAAAGTGACCGTAACTTCTTTGGTTTTTGCTTGGGGAGGTTCTACTTTGGCGACGACAGTGGGTTTAGGTTGCGCTTTAAAACGTCTAAAATAAGTTTTTGCTAACTCCTGCACTTGATCAGGATAAACGTCTCCTGCGATCGCGATCGTCAAGTTATTGGGGGAATAATAAGCCTTGAAGAACTGTTCGACATTTTCTCTAGACAAACCGTTAATATCTTGTTTATAGCCAATTACAGGTCGTTTGTAGGGATGGATATCATAGGCGGTGTCGAGAAACGCTTCAATCATCTTGCCGATGGGGGAATTATCGGTACGCATTCCTCTTTCTTCAAGAATTACTTGTTTTTCTTGATAAAACTCACGGAACACAGGTTCGAGAAATCTTTCCGATTCCAAAGACATCCAAAGTTCTAGTTTATTGGCAGGAAAACTATAAAAATAGCTGGTGGAGTCGGCAGCAGTAGCAGCGTTCAAATCTACTCCCCCCGCAGTATCCACAATCTCGCCAAATTTATTCTGCTTAACATATTTATTCGCAGCAGTTTGAGTTGCCAGAAACTGTTCCTTTAGCTGTGCCAGTTTTGCTTCGTCTCCCGACTGCTGCGCCTGCTTAATTTCGGCAAAGATCCCATCTAACTTATCCAGTTCCTTCGCCTCGGCGGGATAATTAGTAGTACCAATTTGTTTCGTACCTTTAAAAGCCAAGTGTTCGAGAAAATGCGCTACCCCAGTCTGTCCATCGGGTTCATCTACTCCCCCCACATTCGCATAGGTGACGAAAGAAACTACGGGGGCTTCATGATTTTCGAGGACAATAAACTTTAAGCCATTATCCAGGGTGAACTCGGTGATTTGCTCTATTGTCCGCTGAATATAAGGCTGAATCGACGACTGCTGTTGAGTTTGGGGAGTAGCTAAGACAGACAGACCAGCACCATTCCACCACCAAACGGCGATCGCCATGATCGCTATCCAGCGGAATTTCCTTACCCCAAAGCCATTAGCTCTATCTGATTTCATTCAGTTTTCCTAAGATGATTAATTAAGGCGATTAATTTGAGTTTTTCAGGGATCAACACCAGAAGTAAATTATAGATGACAATCTGTAAAGAATTGAGCCAGAAAGAATGCCCTGTTGCCATATCCTATTATGGTGGAGTTCTAGACAATCAAATTTCTGCTAGATTTCTCAATCTTTTACGGTGATTTGAGAATGTTTCGATGTTGTCCCAGGGCATAAATCACGATTTACTGGTCAACAGTCTGCCGATTAATCATAAATTACCTAAAGCCTATGCAAATTTTTTCTCAGCAAGCCTGGAGAGAAATGCGTCAGAATCCTCAAACAGAAGACGATACCCGCACTAAGATCTTACAAGCGGCACTAAAATTATTTGCAAAACGTGGCTATGAAGGCACTACTACCAAGGATTTAGCGAAGTCCGCAGGAGTGGCGGAAGGCACTTTATTTCGCCATTTCAATAGCAAAAAAGCGATTTTGATTGAGGTAGCTACTGCTGGGTGGGTAGATATTCTCACTGACTTATTAACAGAACTGAGTGAAATGGGCAGCTATAAAGCAGTTTCTCAGGTGATGCGCCGTAGAATGCTCAATATGCGTAAAAACAGTGACTTGATGCGGGTTTGCTTTGTTGAGGCTCAATACCACCCAGAATTACGAGAAAGCATTCAAGCCGAAGTCATCAACAAAATGACCGATGTAGCCGAAGCTTTTTTTGAAACAGCGATGGAAAAAGGCATTTATCGACGAATGAATCCCAAAATTGTGGCAAAGGTGTTCTTGGGGATATTTGCGATCGCTGGCTTTTCCGAAGAAACCATCATGAACCCAGATGCTTCCCCCAAAGCGATGCAAGAAATGGCAGAAGGCATCTCAGATATTTTTCTGCGGGGAGTTTTACAGAACGACTAAAGACTCTGAGATAGTTTAGTTGTCCGAACTCCGAACTCCGAACTCGACGCGAAGCTAATCCTTTAGGGCGAACTCTAAATTCCATGACTATTGTTAAACGAACTCCCAAAAGAGTTAAAAGATCTCGACCAAATCTTTGGTTAGAAAGATTCATGGCGCTAGTAGCAGTAATCAATCTTTCTCTGGTGGCTTTCGATCTTAGTTATGTTCCCCTGCGAGACTTTTGGCTGACGGGTCAAGTTACCCTGGGGAGCATTAATACAGCCTATGGCAAGCTGACTGGAATTAAACTGGATGTGTTACCAGAAAATGTTTCTGAAGCGATCGCTCAATACGATGTGGTAAAAGGGATTATCCCCAATCGCGATACGGAAGCATACTTGACCAAGGTGGCACAGTTAGAGGGGGAGTTGGCAGCTAATGGTGTTGATTCGGCTAAGGCGAATACTCTGTTTGGCGATATCCGCCGTCGCAGTATTGAGATCATTCAAACCAATGCTTTTGCTGAAGCCAATAAAACTGGGAATCTGGAAAGAATTAAACATCGGATGCGATCGCATCTGCCTAATCCAGATAATTCGGCAAAAGTTGCTTTTTGGCGTTTTTGGACTCCCGACTATTTTAAGGGGAAGGTGGCGCAGGAAATGGCGTTTTTTGCGACGGAAATTAAACCCCTGTTGGCAACTAACTACTACCGTACCATTGGGGAAAATGGTGGCTATGTTGATTACTTTGGCTTGATTGATTTTCCTTTCGGGGTTTTGTTTGGTCTGGAATTTTTGGGACGAAGTTGGTTGATCAGTCGTCGTCGGGTGGGGGTAAGCTGGTTGGATGCAATGCTCTGGCGCTGGTACGACATTTTCTTCTTGCTGCCTATTTGGCGGTGGTTGAGGGTGATTCCCGTTACGGTGCGCTTAAATCAAGCTCAGATTATCAACCTAGACTCGATTCAGAAACAGCTCAGTCAAGGTTTAGTGGCGGGCATCGCTGAAGATGTAACCGAAGTAGTCATTATCCGTTTAATCAATCAGATTCAGTCTTCCTTGAGAAACGGTGACTTGGAACGATTGTTATCTCAACAAACTGCCAATGCTTATGTTGATCTTAATGACACCAATGAAATTATTGAACTAGTGAGAATCCTTGCCAAAGTCACCGCCGATCGCGTATTACCCGCAATCCAGCCTGAAGTGGAAACCCTGCTGCAATACAGTATCGAAAAAGCTCTAAAGCAAAGTCCCGCTTATCGTGGCATTAAAATGTTGCCTGGGGGCGATCGCACTATCTCCACCATCAGTCAGCAGCTAGTGTCTCAAAGTTATGGTGCATTTAGTAGCACCCTCCAAGCTGCCTTAGCAGAAGATAAGCAATTTGATCGGCTAATCGAACGCTTAATTAGCAATGTGGGCAAGTCAGTTTCTAGTGAGTTACAGGCGCAGCAGAGTATTAGGAAAATTGAACTGTTGTTAGTTGACCTGTTGGAAGAAATTAAAATCAACTACGTTGAGCGACTTTCCCAAGAAGATATTGAAGACATCTTGGAACAAACTCGAAGCTTGCGCCAACAAAACCCTTGAAAT
>JBEANW010000208.1:0-2566 GCA_041165225.1 Cyanobacteriota bacterium
GGGACATGACTTCGTTATCGATTCCCGATGGACGTTGATCTACTACTAGCAGGGTGACAAAATATTTTCGCATTTCCCTGGCGATTGTCCCAAAGATGGTTTGATGGACAACGCTAGAATCAAGGAAACGGTGGGCTTCTTCGATGGTGATTACCAATTGACGGGGTTTGTCGAGGGGATTTTTGGTTTGCAAGAAGTGATCAGCTTTTTTGACATAGCTGGCGTGAATCCGACGGGTAATCATATTAGTCGCCAACATATAAGACAGCATATTGGACTGGGAGCCAAATTCGATGATCACGTTTTTCCCCGACGCCAAATCTTGAATTAGCTGATCGATATAGTTATGGGGACAGGCAGAGCGAATGTATTTCAGGGTATCAAAGCGCATCAGTTTGCGCTGCAAGGAGGAAATTGAACCCTGGTGTCCCTGCTTGGATTCGCAGAACATTTTGATATCTTCGTTAGTCATGTTGACTAAGCGCATGATCCAAGACTTGCCATACTCGTTGTAGAGAATGTTGGCGTTGTCCATTGCTGCTTCCGATAAACCTAACTCGAAAGAAACTAGTTTTAAGTCTTCAATTTCAATCTGATCGTAGCTCAGATAAAGCTCTTGGGCATCTCTAACTCCTCTACGTTTAGTAGATTCGGGGTCGAGGGTATACATTACTACTTTGCCTGGAAATAGCTGACGTAAACCCTTAACGGTGCTTACCTGCTTACCTTCTTTCATGGCTTCCCACCCATACTCAGAGTGCATATCAAACATCAGATTGACTGCTGCTTCCTTGCGGATTACCCCTGACAGCAACAGGCGGGTGAGGAATGATTTACCTGTTCCAGATTTACCAAAAATGCCATTGCTTCTCTCTACAAAGCGATCTAGGTCGATACAGACTGGCACATCCATATCTAGAGGTTGACCAACAGAAAAGTTGCGACGAAACGGATCATCTTCCCAACCAAAGACACTCCGAAAGTCATGTTCTGTGGCTTCATAAACTTGACTAAAGTGAGCAGGAATTGTTTTGACTGGTAGTAATTCCATGTCAGCACTGGTGTTCGGCTGCATAGAACCCAAGCTGGTATTAATATCTCGATCTGGATCTATCGGTAAGCTAGGAAAATCACTATTAGTTGCGGTGGGAGTGAACATCAACATGGGAGAAAGAGCTACCGTACCGTAAATACCACTTCCTGCTAAGACATCCCGTAAAAAAGTATCATCAATGGGGGGAGGATTAGCAATAATGCGATCGCTCGAACAACCCAGGGACACATCCGTCAGCAAGCAAAAGAAACGAGATCTAGTCCCCTGCACCACTAAAAATTTACCCACCCGCATATCTTCCACCGAGACATCTGGGTGTAATCTTATTTCTAAACCTTTGGTTAAAGAACCTTGAATGACCGAACCGAGGGGGATCTGAGAATTCATGTTGTATTTAGTTAAAGATGCTAGGCTGCATAAATTTTTGCTAATATACAGGTTTTTTCTGCTAACTTACGCTTATTCCGCTAATTCTAGCCGATTTAGTTTTGAATATCCGATCAAATTAAAAAATTAAACTAAGAAGTTATCATGTTAAGTACTAAAGAACTAACTTTGCCTCAGATGGGCTGTGGGACTTGGGCGTGGGGCAATCGTCTGTTGTGGGGTTATGACCAGAGTATGGATACTCAGCTTCAAGAGGTGTTTGATCTCTGCGTTCGTAACGGTGTCACTCTCTTTGATACTGGTGACTCCTACGGTACGGGGAAACTCAATGGTCAGAGTGAAAAATTGTTGGGCAAATTTGAGCAAGAATATCAGGGCATAAATAAAGAGGAGATCTGTCTGGCGACTAAACTGGCCGCTTACCCTTGGCGATTGACTTCCAACTCCCTAGTCAAAGCTGGACTCGCTTCTATAGAGCGCATGGGGAGAGTAGATCTAGGGCAGATGCACTGGTCAACAGCGAATTACTTTCCCTGGCAAGAATGGCAGCTTCTTGATGGGTTAGCAGATTTGTACGAACAGGGACTAATTAAGGGGGTGGGATTGTCTAACTATGGGACAAAAAGACTAAGGCAAGTTCAGCAAAAACTGAGCGATCGCAATATACCTATTGCTACCCTACAAGTACAATATTCTCTGCTTTCTACCTATCCCGTCACGGAATTAGGACTCAAGGAAACCTGTGATGAATTGGGAATTAAACTCATTGCCTATAGTCCACTGGGTTTGGGCATTCTCACTGGCAAATATACTCACCCTAGCACCTATCCCAAAGGCTTACGCAGACTGCTGTTTAAAAAATTAGTCCCCGCAACCAAACCACTGTTAGATTGTCTCAGGGCGATCGCGCAATCTCGGCAGAAAACTATGGCACAAGTAGCACTCAACTGGTGTATTGCCAAAGGTGCAATTCCGATTCCTGGGGCAAAAAACATTCAACAGGCAGGGGAAAACATTGCTGCTCAAAACTGGTTACTAGACGGAGGAGAAATAGCAGAATTAGACCGCGCAGCAGCGGGAATAGATCAGCCAATGATGCAAAATATTTTTCAGAGTAAATGATAC
>JBEANW010000209.1:0-2760 GCA_041165225.1 Cyanobacteriota bacterium
AGCCAGGGCGTAGCCTTTTACTTTTAGTACCAAAGTCCTATTTTTATTTCCTACTTTAGTCCTACTGCTTTTGGGTATTCTGCCTCATGTGTTGAGCTGAGAGAAACTTATAAGATCTCAGACAGCATCAAAAAAGACGAGAAGTAATGAAAAATATCAGCAAATTAATCTTAACTTTAGCCACTAGTTTCTTACTAAGTGGTATGACTTCCACTGCTGTTGCCCAAGAAGTTGACTTGGAAGCCCTCTGTGGTAGGTTTCCCTTGAATTCTCGTTGTCAAAATCATGATAATCCAGGAGTTCAATCTAACAAAACTCAGCTAAGAACTCGTCAATTGGATCGAGAGTTATTTTGTGATCAATTTCCTTTTAATTCCAAATGTCAAGATAAACCCTTGGAAGTTATCAAGTTAAATTTGAATCGTTCAGGAGAAGATAATGAATGGATTCGCATTGAAAGAAAAGGCGATTTTGTTGAATTGTTACACACTACTGAAGTAAAAGACGAGCTAGTTTCGGGAATTTTAAATGGAGCCATAGATTTTATTCCGTCTCCGATCTTGCCCGATGTGAATAAATATAATTGGGAAGATCATCGGGTAATTGGAGTTAGTTTTAAAAGCGATCACTGTAAAACAGATAGTTGTATGTCTACAGGTAAAAACACGCTAAAAATACCCAAGAAGACTAATATTCATCAAGGAACGTTCACAATTCAATATCAAGAAGAAGATTTAGTTAGAGCAATCACTTTTAAGATACCGCCTGATACAGAAGCTGAAATTTCCAACACTGTAACTGTTAGTACTCCTATTCAAGAGTCTAAATAAATGTACTTCGTCCTAGCTATTAGCTATTAGCTCCAATCAAATAGAGTCTTGCACCCAGTTGTACTTTTGACAGTTATACCAAAACTAAAAGCTAAAAGCTTTTTTATCAGTTTTATATTTTATACATATTTTATGAAAATCACTAACAAACAGCCAATTGTTCGTCTAGAAAGTATTACTAAAACCTATGGATCTGGTAATACTTTAGTTCGAGCTTTAGCTGATATCAATTTAACCATCAGTCAGGGAGAATATTGCGCCATCATGGGGGCTTCTGGCTCTGGAAAATCCACCATGATGAATATTATTGGCTGTTTGGATAGTCCCACCTCTGGAGCCTATTATTTAGACGAAATCAATGTGGCAGGTTTAGCCGATCGCGAATTAGCTCATATCCGCAATTTAAAACTCGGTTTTGTCTTTCAACAGTTTTATCTGCTGCCTCAATTAACTGCCTTGGAAAACGTGATGTTACCGATGGCTTATGCAGACTTACCCAAACCCGAAAGACTCACCAGAGCAAAGGAAGCATTGTTCAGAGTGGGATTAGCTCAACGCTTACATAATAAACCCAACCAATTATCGGGAGGACAACAACAAAGGGTTGCCATCGCCAGAGCGATCGCTAATCGTCCTGTAGTACTACTAGCGGATGAACCGACAGGTGCATTAGATTCCAAAACTACAGAGGAAATTCTAGAGATTTTTGCCGAGTTAAATAGTAACGGCATCACTGTAGTAGTCATTACCCACGAACAAGAAGTAGGCGATCGCGCTGGGCGAATTATTTGGTTTCAAGACGGCAGAATTTTGCAGCCAGAGTTAAGTAAATCGTAAACAGGTCACTTAGTTTAATAACTATGAAAAGCTTTTCTTCCCCTCTACTGAATCTTATGTTCGGTAGTAGTTTGTGGCTATTGAGCTTGGTTTCTTTGCTGATGCGATCGCCTCCTGTGATGGCAGCGGAAAAAGTTTCCTTTTGGTATGGTGCATTGGAATTTTCGATTCCTGTTGATTCCCTGGAAACCTACGCTAAAACAGGAGAAATTGATGATTCCTTGGCTACCTATGACCAGTATCTTGGTCCTCAAAAACTAGCAAAGTTACGCAGCAATTTAGTTTACCCCATAGATCTCGATCCTGTAACCATTTCCCGCTGGCTCAATACATCTTTAGGGGAAAACATCCTTAAATCTCTGGGACAGATTATCAAACCTAGTGTCGAGCAAAATGGTTTTTATGCTCTGCGTTCAGCCTTGATTTCAGCAGCGGATTCCTCCGATAAACTAACTCTGTTGAATATCCTACGCCAGTTTCCTGCCGAGACAATTCAAGTTGATACCAAATCCATTTTGAAGCTTGCCAGTACTTTTGATGAGCTAAAACAAGATACCAACCAGGCGATCGCCACTGTCGCCAAACAAGCCACTCAACAAGCGGTAAGGGACGAAACCAGTGAACCTGAGATTAACTTTACTCAACAATCAGATCTGACTAAACCAGGGACTTTTGCTTTCCAGAAACAAACTTTAGCGTTGGTGAATCAACAAAGCGATCGCGAAGCGTACCCGAAGGGTAATCGCATAGCCTGGAAGTCGTCCAATCGCACTTTAGATGTAGATTTTTACCGCCCCATCGTCGAAAAAACGGTATCTGTACCTGTAATTATTATTTCTCCTGGATTTGGAGCAGATAAGACTATTTTTAGTTATCTAGGGGAACATTTAGCCAGCTATGGCTTTGCCGTGGCAATTTTGAATCATCCAGGGAGCGATCGCCAAAACCTTCAAAACTTTTTGGCAGGTACAACCAAAGAATTAGTAGAAGCCGAAGAACTAATTAACCGTCCCCAGGACATATCTTATCTGTTGGACGAATTGCAAAGACAAGAACATAGCAATCCCTCTCCATTAGGAACTCTGAATCTAGA
>JBEANW010000210.1:0-7690 GCA_041165225.1 Cyanobacteriota bacterium
CCATTCCAGCGGTCTTAACTCACGCCAGTACTAGTTTTGTGGATCTTCCTGGTAACATCGGTGTGTCAGTGCTGATGATGATGATCTACAGGTTTTTTAGCCAATCCCAGTTACCCAGCAAAAAAGAACTATTGTTTGCTTTTTTGGGTGCTGCGATGGCAGCTAATACCAAACCTCAACTACAACCCCTAGTGTTTGTGCTGTTCTGGGTAGCAGGAATTAGACTAGTTTGGCTTTATTTTAAATATACTGCTGCTGCTCAACGTCGCTTATGGCTGACAGTACCATTGGCGGCGATCGCTTCTATCCTCATTTTTGCCACGCCGATCAAAAACGTGGCGCTATATGGCAACCCTTTCTATCCCATCAAAATACAGGTGGCGGGCATTGTTCTCAATCATAAACTCACTCCTGAAACCTATGGTGAAGGGAATCGTCCCCAAAAATGGTTGCAATCGATCTTGGAAATTAACACTCCTAAATGGTCAACGGATCAATGGAATGGTGGTGATGAAAAGTATCTAGATCGGGCGGGGGGGTTCTTTGGTGCTTATGTAGTGTTTAATCTGCTGCTGTTGCTGGGTTTAACCATTAGAGAACAGTTAATTAATCGGAAGTCTGCTGACAATAATGATCACAAGTCTCGTTGGGCAACTACTGCCCTAGCCACTATTTTACTGGTATCCCTTATTCCTGCTAACTTTCCTCAATCCCATGAGTTGCGGTATTTCATGTTTTGGATGATTACCCTCGTGTCTTTGAATTTGTCCCTAGTTTCTGGGCTACAACATCAGAGAAAAAGCTGGTTGCAAGTTAAATATTTCGGATTAGTCTATCTACTGTTTATGGCGATCGTTTGGGTCAAAATCGATAACTATTACCTCAAACCTGATTTTAGAACTTTAGAAAGGTATCTAAAAAACAATATCAAAGTAGAACTAGTCGCACAAATGATTCCGAATCAGCGCACCTGTCTGATTGCTCGTCACGCGATCATTAATCCCAATGCTGTTCCTTTTGCTCAGATCAATAACGCTTTTTTCTATAGTTCGTATTTCCACCCAGAAATCAAATATGACTATAGTGTTCAAGCAGCGATCGCTCCCGAAGATTGTGGCAAGCTAACCATGATTCCTGCCAATGCAGCGGATTTTATTGATCCATAAAACTAGGGGCAATCTAGCTCGAAATGCCTATCCTGCAAAGGTAATAATCTAATAAATGCTACATTAGCGTTACAGATTTAGACTCGTTCTTGTTCCTCTTTTGCCATGGCGATCGCCATGGGTTTTCTGCCCTCTTTTTGACCAGCTATAAGGACGATAAACATGTTCTTCAAAGCCTGATTCATCTACATAAACTAAATTACCTGAACCCTCCTGGGTGACAATTTTACGCAAATTTTTTAGATAAGCGATTCGTTGATTATGCTTACGTTCACTGTACTTTAGTGTTTTTTTTACGAGTCAACTTCATTTGTTTTTGGGCATACCCAAAGCTACTGCGAAGCCTTAGAGCGTATTGTTGAAAAATGGTATGACCTAACATTCGAGGACAGGGAAAAGTCTAGAGAATCAAAATAGCCCTCTAGACCAAATAGAAGTGAAGCTAGGGAAGATTTCAGAGCTATGTGACCAAAAGTTTTATCGAAAAATTGGATTTAGCCAGCTTGTAGACGATATAGGCGGTAGTTAGCTCTTTAATTTGCGTATCACTCTGTAAACAGTAAGATAGACAAACTAGTTCCACCGAGTTTCTAGAGAGCAACCGCGATCGCACTAAAGTTTTAGAGAATCAAAAAGACGTGGCATTATACCACGTCTTTTTTTACTTCCTGTTAGATTAGCTTTTGAGTGAAGTGCGGATGAAAGGACTTGAACCTTCACGTCCGAAAACGCTAGAACCTAAATCTAGTGCGTCTACCAATTCCGCCACATCCGCAGTTTGCAACGCTTATTATCATAGCAGATACTCATCATAAGTCCAACATTTTAGCCAAATCAGAAAATATGACAAGATTTACGCCGATTGTCTAATTCGGGCTCTTGCCAAGCATAGCTAAAATGACTAATGGAATTCACCTCAGGAGTGGCTTTACGGAGGGCTTCAATCTGGGTTTCTAAGGGGAGATGATCGCGGTATACTTTGCCCCAAGCACCAGCTAAAGCAGGAGTGACCATTGTTTTGGGGGATGTCTGCAACACACTTTTGATTTGATCGGTAATGCAGTTAGTCTTATCTCCACAGACAGCATAGGCCATAGGATGCCATTCGATATCTTTGGGGAATTTATCCCAAGCTTGAAGACGGGAATCAAATCCTTTCCCACTGACAAGACGATTAGCGTCAGGAAAAAATACTGCTCCCGCTGCCAGTCCTCGATCTTCCACTGGTTTGGTGGCAAAGGAGAGAAAATCAACTACTCCTTGGGCAGCATGGGCAACGGAAAAGAGCCATAAATCTTGATTTAGCTTTTTCTGGCGAGTTGAGAGGGTAGCTTTGGAGTCAGATGTTGAGGGGCTACCCTGCCACTTCGCTTGAGTTTCCTGGGGGTACTGCTGATCGATGCTTTCTATATCATGGGTAGATAGATTACCTGTATCAACAAATTTCTTAATCAGAGCCAACCCTTTTTGATTAGTTGCTCGGTTATACAAAGCATTTAGGGAAGATTTCCCATAGATCCATAGATCCTTAACGTTATGGACATAAGAGCGCCCGTCAACCCCACGAGGATAACGAACATAATCAAACAAAACGCCGTCTGGCTGTCGTTTAAGTACCGCCTGGACTAAATTATAGTAATCACTTTGTGCTTGATCGGAATAAGGATCAATAAAAGCTTGGGAGCGATCGTGAACATAGTTAAGACTGTTATCTCCTGTGGCGTTACGAGCTAGTGCCTCTTGACGATCAGGTCGTTGAGCATAAGTATAGCCAAAGTTCATCGTAAATAGCCAAGCATAAACCTTTAATCCCCGTTGATGAGCCTTATCGATCGCCTGCTGCAATAAATCACTCTGATCTCCCTCTGGCGATCGCGCTACTGGTGTCCAGGGAGTCGGATTATCTCCAGGGGGTAATAAAACTTGGCTGTCGTAAAAGACTTCTAGATGGATATTGCTATAACCTAAATTAACAATGCGATCAAGAACGTAATCTATAGAACCAGCGTTAATATCACAGGGATAGAGCCTCAGCCAAATAGCCTGTTCGGCTGGCCAAGTTTGACTTCGACAAGTCTGGAGCATTTGCCGATGTTTCTGAAGGATGGCATCGTATTCTGGTTTACTCTGCTCATTGCTTAAAGATGCCCGCAGCAACTTTTCTTTGGCTGCCACTTCTTCTGGGGCAAACTGACAATAGGGGCCCACGGCAGCTTTGGTGGGAGATGCTAGTCCTAACAAACTAGAGCAACCGATCAGGGCGGCGGTTAATGCTGGCAGAATCTTCATAGTAATTTTAATAATAGTAATCTTAGGAGGTACGTAATTTGAATAGAGGAGTCCGCGATCCCGAAGGGTAGGCGCGAAGCGAAGGACGCGACTTAGGAGCTAATCCTTTAGGGGAGCCTAATCGCTTGATGAACTAATTTTTATCAGGCATATATTTAGACATAGATTGTGGCTGGCTTGCTGCTAAAAAATGTTCAATTTGGCGCATCCTCGATATCACTTGGTACTTTTGCCTATGATTACGGGATTAAACATTGATTACTCGACTCGGCTGATGCTGTGCTGCCTCAACTATCAGCAATTAAATGGTTTGAGCTTGGGAAACAACATTCTAGCAAGGTTGATTGACAATTTATGAATAGACTACTGCTGTATTACCTTGGAAAACCAAGTTAAATATGAATCTATGGATATTTTTGTTTCTGGTCGTCTGTGCCTATTTGGCGAACATAGTGATTGGGCAGGAGCATATCGTCAGTTCAATCCTCAGATCGAACCTGGAGCTGCGGTGGTGGTGGGGACAAACCAGGGGATTTATGCCCGAGTAAATCAGCATCCTCGCTTGGTTTTTCAGACCCTGCATTCATCCCAGGTACTGGAATTAGCTATGGAAGAGGGGATTTTGTTAGCCACGGCACAGAGAAATGATTTTTATAGCTATGTAGCAGGAGTAGCGTACCAAGCTTTAATTCGTTATCAAGTTGGGGGCTTGGCGATCGCTAACTATGCTATGGATCTGCCTCTGCAAAAAGGCTTGTCTTCCAGCGCTGCCATTTGTGTATTAGTCGCCAGAGCCTTTAACCAGCTTTACGACCTGGGTTTAAGTATTGCCGAGGAGATGGAATTAGCCTACTGGGGGGAACGAACTACCCCCAGTCAGTGCGGGAGAATGGATCAAGCCTGTGGATATGGCAAGCAGCCGATCTTAATGAAGTTTGATGGCGATCGCTGTACCTCTACACCATTATCTGTGGGACAGGATTTATCTTTAATTATTGTCGATTTGGCAGGGGCTAAAAATACCCAGGCGATTCTTGCCCGACTGAATCAATGCTATCCCCAGGCGAAAACCCCCGTGGCAGTTGAGGTGCAAAAATATTTAGGGGAGATTAACCAAGCATTAGTTAACCAGGCGGTTATCGCCTTGGATCAGGGTAATGAAGCAGAAATTGGCGCTTTAATGAATCAAGCCCAAGCAGAATTTGACCGTTATGTCGCCCCCGCTTGTCCTGAACAGTTGAATGCACCCCTACTTCATCAACTACTCCGTCATCCGCCACTACAGCCTTATATCTATGGGGGGAAAGGTGTGGGTTCTCAAGGAGACGGCACAGCACAGTTGCTGGCGCGGGATCAGGATAGTCAGGCTCAGGCGATCGCTGTGATTAAGCAAGATTTTCCCCAGATGGGATGTTATCCGTTGGATATCCCCAGACAAATAAACCCCAAAAAGACGTTCTAACTAATCTTTCTAATCTATAGATAAAGGAGATAGAACGCCCCCGCTTAACAAAGAATACTGTTACTAATTTCTTAGTAAAGCTCCTCTTCTTGGTGAGTAGTGATTGTACAATCAGAGCTAGGATAAGCAACACAAGTAAGTACGTATCCTGCTTCAATTTGATCGTCATCAAGAAAAGACTGATCGGATTGGTCTACAGTACCAGATTCGATTTTGCCCGCACAAGTAGAACAAGCACCTGCACGACAGGAATAGGGTAAATCTAAACCTTGCTCTTCAGCAACGTCAAGAATGTACTCATCATCAGGTACTTCGATGGTTTGTTCGCCATCAGGCATTTTCAAGGTAACGTTATAAGTAGCCATGTAATTTTTCCTCTTTTATAAGGTGACATATCAATTTCTGCTAATCAAGGAAGATATATCTGCTCTTTTCAATTAAGCTGATTTTTCTTGACCGTCTAGCATCATTTTTGATACTAAGGGAAAAATACTGATTATTGATCGGGCATTAGTAATGAGATTTTTAATCTAGCTTGAAATAAGTTTTGCTTATGTGTACTGTGAAAGCAATCAACCTCATCTAAGCAATACTTTACGTCCCTACAACAACCAATTAATAGGATAATTTACCTATTGAAGTCCTAAACTAAGATTCCATATTTGCTTTAAAAATAACTATTAATTATAGTTATACCTATGATTGATGATTTGTTCTTAGAGAAAAGTAAATAGACCCTTTTGATAGATGATTACAGATTCAGTTTCCCCTCTTAATGTGGGCATTATTGGTACAGGATATGCCGCCAAAAAAAGAGCCGAAGCCATTAAAGCCGATCCTCGTGCAAAATTACTGGTGGTGACGGGGAAAAATCCCCAAAGATCGGCAGAGTTTTCCCAAGTCTACGGAGTTAAAGCAGTTGATTCCTGGAGTGAGTTAGTCCATTTACCACACCTCGATTTGATTTTTATCTGCACCATTAATCAAGATTGTGGTGCGATCGCCAAAGCTGCCATCTTAGGGGGGAAGCACGTTGTAGTGGAGTATCCCTTGGCTTTGTCAGCTAAAGTTGCCGAGGAGGTAATTGAGTTAGCAGTCGCCAACCAAAAGCTACTGCACGTAGAGCATATGGAAATTATTGGTGGTTTACATCAAGCTTTGAAGCATTATTTGCCCCAAATTGGAACAGTCTTCCATGCTAGCTATACTACTATTGCTCCCCAGCATCCTGGGTCGCCTAGCTGGAAATATCATCGGCAACAGTTTGGGTTTCCCCTAAGTGCGGCCCTATCAAGAGTTCATCGCTTAACGGATTTATTTGGCAAAGTAGTCAGTGTTAATTGTCGCGATCGCTATTGGGGTATAACTGATTCAGATTATTTCACCGCCTGCTTTTGTCAGGCTCAACTTAATTTTCATCAGGGCATCACCGCCGATATTACCTATGGCAAAGGAGATATCTTTTGGCAAAGCGATCGCACTTTGACGGTTTATGGTGAAGCAGGAAAAATTGTCTTCGTCGGGGAAAAGGGGACTTTGATTCAAGGAGAGAAAACCCAAGAAATTCCTGTAACAACCCGCCGTGGTTTATTTGCTCAAGATACAACCATGGTTCTAGATTATCTATTTGAGCAGCAACCCCTTTATATCCAACCTCAAGCTAGTCTGTATGCCCTGCAAGTAGCTAATGCTGCCCAAGAATCCGCTCAGACCAAGCAAATAATTTATCTTGATCTTGCTTAAGTTTTATCAAAAGCTTTAAGCTTTTTGGCTGTAAAGGCTACAGACTGATTGGCTGTTTGCTACCCATATGAAGTATGAACTTTATTAAAGTCTATGACTCTAGCAATTGCCCTTGAACCTGCGCCTATAGAGACTGATTCTCATGATGTTGTGCGAGTTGCCAAAACTCGTGTCACTCTTGATACCGTTGTCACAGCCTTTCTTGAGGGCTGCACGCCAGAGGAAATAGGAGAGCAGTATCCATCGCTTCAACTACCAGATAAATATCTGGTTATTGGTTATTATCTTAGACATCAAGACCAGGTTCATGCATATCTTACCGAACGTCAACGTCAAGTAAAAGTGATTCGGCAAGAAGCTGAACAGCGTTGTAGTCCGATTGGAATCCGAGATCGTCTACTTGCTAGGCAAAATCAGTCCAGGTAATCTAAAATGGCTCGATAAAGCTGCCAGTGGAGGAAAAAATTGCAAGATATAGCATTATCAGTTGCAATTTCTGAGGTTTTGAATCCAACGCTTGGGGTTACTGAGCAGGTTCTGGATGTACATAAGCTGTTAGTGCAGGATGGTAATCCATTGATTCTGCTGGCAGATGAGGATACAGAACCAGGTTTATATTGATTCCACAATGTGTATAGCATAACATTAATAGATTAGGCTCTTCAGTTAAAGCTATGCTAAAATCAGAATCCCAAATCTGCTTTGGCGATCTCTGCTGCTGCATATACTTCCTCGTTGGGCATTTCTTCCCAATCGGTACAGCCTATATCTCGATAGAATTGAGCATCGTAGGGGCGAGTTCTTACTACTACGGGCATCGGTACTGCATGACCTAGAATTAAAGCCTGCTGTTTGGAATCCAGTTTAGCTAAGACAGATTTTAAGTTGGCTCCCCCCGATACTCCTGTGAAGATCGCCTCAATATCTTTTTCGTCGTTGAGTAAACAGGTAACGCGAGTTCCAATTTGGGACATGACTTCGTTATCGATTCCCGATGGACGTTGATCTACTACTAGCAGGGTGACAAAAT
>JBEANW010000211.1:0-3839 GCA_041165225.1 Cyanobacteriota bacterium
GACCTGTTGGAAGAAATTAAAATCAACTACGTTGAGCGACTTTCCCAAGAAGATATTGAAGACATCTTGGAACAAACTCGAAGCTTGCGCCAACAAAACCCTTGAAATTATCAAGAAATCATGCCATCCGTCAACTCGCCAAACTGGAGAACTCCACCGCTCTTTTCTTCAGCAATTTCATGGCTTTATTATTAATTTGTCTGACTCTTTCTCGACTGACACCACAAACATCTCCAATTTGTTCGTAGGTCATGGTTTTGCCGTCATTTAGACCATAGCGCAAAATGATTACATCTCTTTGTTTAGGAGATAGAGTGTGGAGCAAACTTTGAACGTGAGCGCGAGTTTCTTGACTAGAGACAAAATCCGCTGGGGAAATAGAATCATCCGCTAAGATTTGCCCCAACTCAGTTTGGTTGTCATCGATGGTGACATTAAGACTTTTCGGTGTGGTAATTCTGGCTGACCGCGCCAAAGACCTCAATTTATCTAACTCCATATCTAAATGCGCAGCAATTTCGAGATCGCTAGGTTTGCGACCTAACTGTTGAGATAACTGACGGGTTGCCTTTTTGATCTTATTTAAGTCTTGAGTAATATGAATCGGTAGACGAATTGTGCGGGCATAATTAGCGATCGCTCTAGTCATTGCCTGTCTAATCCACCAGTAGCTATAGGTGGAAAATTTGTAACCTCTCCCCGCATCAAATTTTTCCGTCGCTTTGATCAAGCCAATACTACCTTCCTGAATCAGATCTAGCATTGATAAACCACGATTTTGATATTTCTTGGCAACAGATACCACTAAACGCAAGTTTGCCTCGACCATCTTTTGTTTAGCAATTTGTCCTTGATGGATGATGCGTTGCTCGTCTAAAGTCAAGTCTTTTTGCTCTAATAATGGTAACATTGCCTGAATTTGATTAGCATATTGAACTTCTTCCTCTACTTTTAATAGAGGAGTACGACCAATTTCTTGAAGATAGTCTCGGACGGTATTACTAGAATTATTAGTCATAGTTAATTGCGTTTGGATTTGATGTTTCTGTCCTTTACTAAAAAAATTAGATTAAAGTTTAGATCAAAGTTTAGATCAAAGTATAAAAATACCTATTCTGGTAGGCGATCGCCTACTATGCTCTGACTCATATCTTTACTCTATCGGCTGTTTTCCCTAGTTGCTGTCTTTTATTGTAGACAAATCCCAAGATGACTTGCATGCATCAAAGGTCGTAATATCCGAAAATCTTTGGTAGTAGTCATTACTGATTCAAGATCGATAATAAATAAAATATTATTTTTATTTTTGGGAAACATTTTACTTTTCTCCTCAGTCTATAGATAGATTTTTGGGTTTAAAAAAGTTGAAAATTTGTAGATAAAATATATTTTATTGCTTTATCAACTTTTTTATTTTCATCCTCTAAATTTGAAAAATGCACAAAACTAGTCTTGTGTTTACATCCGATTAGTTCTAGTTTTTAACATCAAATTGTCAAAAAATAATTACTATGGCTAATTTTACAGGTACTTCAGAAAGTGAAGATTTACGAGAGTTATTTGCCCTGAGTGAAGAAGACGACAGAATAGACGGTCTTGAAGGGGACGATATTGTTGAAGGTTATTTAGGGGATGATACTCTCTTAGGTTCTGATGGCAATGATACCATCAACGGCGGAGATGGTGCAGATATGGTAGAAGGAAACTCAGGAGAAGATATGCTTTTAGGTTTTGATGGTGAAGATCGCTTGTTAGGTGGAACGGGAGACGATGATCTTTCGGGAGAACGTGACGATGATACTCTCTATGGAGGGGAAGATGGCAATGACACTCTAGATGGCGGATCAGCAGACGACATCTTATATGGTGAGTCGGGGGATGATCTACTTCTGGGAGGAGAGAACGATGGTGGTAACGATACTCTAGACGGAGGTATCGATAATGATCGCATCTTTGGTGATGAGGGCAATGATATTCTTTTTGCTGGGGATGACAATGATGTCCTAGATGGGGGAGATGACAATGATGAACTATACGGCGAATCTGGGCAGGATACTTTGCTTGGTGGTTTAGGCAGAGATACTTTATCAGGAAGTACAGGAGATGACATCTTAGAAGGAGAATCAGGGGATGATCTGCTCAGAGGTGGCTCAGATGACGATACTTTTGTCTTTTCTAACATCAATGATGTGGGGATAGATGTCATTGAAGGTTTCTCCTTTGACGGGGGAGACAAAATAGAGGTTATTGCCGATGGCTTTGATATTGATACAGACGAATTTGATCGCTTTGATTTTGATTCAGGTTCAGGAGAACTTTCCTTTGATGATCAAACCTTTGCTGTGATTGAGGGGGATGGTGAATTTGATCTGTCCGAGGATCTGGATATCGTCTAGATTTAAGGTAAAGGGGCTTCGCCCCACCTATTAGCCTTTAGCTATTAGCGAATGGTGACAAGTTAAGCAAAAATTGAATTAGTCAACTACTACAGATAGTGTTTTTTATCTTAGTCAACACTAAATATGGATTAGAGGAAATTAACATGGCGATCGCTAACTTGAAGTTGAAATTATCTCAAAAGCTAATAGCTTTCAAAAGTAATGTCTGTATTTCGTCTATTTAAAGTAGGTAAATCTTATGATTGAAGTAATTTGTGCTGGTTCTTTGTTTCTCTCAATCAACACCTGTCTAGATAATCAACCTCCTGGTCTAGCTTTAATCAATAACCCACAATCGACTATTGTTCAATCCAGTATCTTGTTGGCGGATAGCGAGGCAGAATCAGCTTATCGACGGAACTTGGAACAACTGATGGATAGATTCAATATCATTATTCAAGATTCTGATGCCGATTCCGAAGATAGTAGCGATCGCGATGCTTACGAGCGTCGTCGGGAGTTGGAATCAGGAGATCAAAACAACAGTTCTGACTCTGGAGATGAACATCAATCGGATTATCGTCGAGAGGCAGAAGAAGCCAGGGATGGTCATAACATCAATGTTCCCAGTGGAGATTCCGAAGATAGTAGCGATCGCGACGCTTACGAACGCCGACAGGAATTAGAAGCAGGACATCAAGACAACGACTCTGATGAAGATAATGACTCTGGGGATGCTTATCAATCGGATTATCGCCGACAGGCAGAAGAAGCTAGGGATGGTCATAACATCAATGTTCCCAGTGAAGATTCCGAAGATAGTAGCGATCGCGATGCTTACGAGCGCCGACGGGAATTAGAATCAGAATAGTTTTTTTCCCTTACCGTCTTGTTAAATCCATTGGGGGTAATTTTCCTTAGCGATCGCTCTATCTAAAATATTCTTGAACTACAAAGACTGGCTGACTAGAACCTTTTTTCTATTGTTTCTTAACTTGCCATGACAATTAATCATCAATAGAAGCAATAATACGGTTTATTTCTGGTTGATGATTGTAGTAGTAGCCACAAACATCAGTTAGATCTTCTAAAGTCAGACCTGGGTAATTGTGTAATAACTCTTGCTCTGTTGCACCCTGTTGGCGGAGAGATACTAAAGTCCAGACAGGTATTCTAGTATTGTGAATACAAGCATGACCGCCACTAACTCCAAGGGTTTTTTGGATAATTTTTGTAGTTTGCATTGTTATTTATTAAATTTAGTTCAAGCATAAGTTATGACAATTAATTTAACTGAAAAAGAAGCATATGAAGCAATGTTCGCTTTTTTAGAACAACTATACAATCGAACTAAATCTGATGATATTGGTGGTTTATTAGGTGGGATGAGTATTTTACCTGATGGAGATACAGCCGATCCTGCAATTCGATACGATTGGTTGGAATGTGTATCAAAAGCAA
>JBEANW010000212.1:0-6376 GCA_041165225.1 Cyanobacteriota bacterium
AGACCACCAATTTCATATGGATGGGGCATCCTGGACAGATGACCTGAGTTGGGTCAAAGGCTATGAAAATGTTCTTGAACCCATGAATCGGTTGAGCGCGATGTTCCACCAAAAATACGATGCCCTCCTAGCCGAAGATCCTGAAATTACCAAAACTAGGGAATATCAAGAGGCTTTGCTCTATGTTCTCTTGGTTGAAACAAGCTGTTTCCGCTATTGGGGACAGGGTACTTGGACAGACTACGCTAGAGAGTTATTTAGTCGAGGAGAAGCCTTGCTGAAATAAATTAAAAACGAACTAAAAGGCGATCGCTCTTCCTGAAAAGCGATCGCCTTTTAATTATTAAAAATAGGCTACTTAGACGTGAGCTCGACAGAAAATTTTGGTATGCCAACTAAGGTAACAAAGCGAAAAATTAGTATTCGTGAGAACGAGAAGTAGCCCTTTTCCCCTTTCCCTTTAACCTTTTCCCAACCTAAACCATTCAATTTTGCGACTCATCGAACACACGTAATTAGAGTCTATTCTGGCTCTCCACCCTGAATTTTGAGCATCAGAAAACCTACACTCAGACCACCCAAAATCAAAACGATACATAGAATTGCACCGTTAAACAACATACTCTCTGCACTCATGGCTATTACTCCTGTTTGTTATGAGATATTTTATTTATTTAAGAAAATGATTTAAGTTTAAATTATTAATTCTCAACCATAATCAATATATAGGTATTTTAAATCATCCCTAATCAATTATCTTAAATTCCCAATTCAATATTCAATGTCTATAATTCCCAGCTTGGCTATTACCCAGGGCGATCCTGCGGGGATTGGGTCAGAAATTATTCTCAAAGCCTTAGCAGATAGTTCTCTTGGGGAAAAATCGCAGCTCACGGTGATTGGTAATCGTCAACTGTTGCAGTTTACCTATGAGCATTTGTTAGAGCAAACCGAGTTAACTCAGGAAGATTTAGCCAATCCCCAAACTCTAGCCATCTTAGATGTGCCGATGGAAGATTCTATTACTTTAGGACAGGGGGACGCGGTCAGTGGCGGATTTAGTTTTGACTGTTTAGCCAAAGCGATCGCCTTAACCCTGGAGGGCCAGTTTCAGGGGATTGTCACCGCACCGATCGCAAAATCTCTCTGGAAAGCAGCAGGACATGAATATCCTGGTCAAACGGAAGTTCTGGCTCAACGGGCAGGAAGCGATAAATTTGGCATGATGTTTATCGGACAATCACCCCACACAGGTTGGATGCTGCGGAGTCTCCTTGCCACAACTCATATTCCGCTGGCAGATGTGCCTCAAGCCTTGACTCCAGAATTAATGGACTTGAAGCTAGATTTATTAATTAACTGTCTCCGAGAAGATTTTGATCTGTCAGCACCAGAAATTGCGATCGCAGGTTTGAATCCCCATAGCGGGGAAGAGGGACAACTAGGGACAGAAGAACAAGATTGGCTGATGCACTGGCTGAAACAGGCTCAGGAAAAATATCCCCAAGCCAAGCTCATCGGCTTAATTCCTCCCGACACCATGTGGGTCAAGGCGGGACAGGCGTGGTATGGCAACTATCAGGTACAACCCCATACTGCTGATGCCTATTTAGCCCTCTATCACGACCAGGGTTTGATTCCCGTCAAACTGATGGCGTTCGATCAAGCAATCAATACCACCGTGGGACTGCCCTTTATTCGCACCTCCCCTGACCACGGCACAGCATTTGACATTGCGGGGCAGGGAATTGCTAATGCTAGCAGCATGAAAGCAGCAATTGAATTAGCAATTCAAATCAGTGAGCAACGACTAATTTAAACCGCGTCCATATTCAAAACTGGAGTTTTAAACTAACAACGTCAGCAGAGTCACAAACCTTTTCCCTTGCCCCTTTTCCCAAACCCACTTTTAAAACTATGGCTTTCAAGCTAGACGCGGTTTAGTTACTTCAGTCAATTTTGGGGGCAATTTTGGGGGCAGGTTTACTGGGGCTTTTGCGACTGCGGTTGTTGCCACCACCAGAGGAAGATCTTTCGCGACGACCAGAATCATCTGATGGGGGCGGCTCGTCGCTATAAATATCTAAAAAAACCGATTCACCATTGACTGTTGCTGCGGTTTGAATGGTGGTTCTAATGGCTTGAATATTATGACCACCCCGTCCAAATACTTTACCGCGATCGCCTTTATCAAAAGCCACTCGAAGCCAAATCTTTTTACTCTGGGGATTGGGTTCGGAGTCGATCTTTAAACTTTGGGGGTCTTCTAGAAAAGGTTCGATCAGAAAGCGAGCTAATTGCTCATAATCGGGACTAACTGCTATCTGATCGCCAGACAATTGGGTCTTATTTGGCATTTACTTGTTCAAAAACTTGAGCTTTGTTCAGAATACTTCTTACAGTTTCACTAGGTTGCGCTCCTTGCTGTAGCCGTTGGACGATGGCGGGAACATTTAATCTAGTTTCATCTGTTCTGGGGTTATAAAAACCAAGTTCCTCAATAGGGCGACCATCCCTACGGGTCTTACTTTCAATGGCTACGATTCTGTAGCTGACTTCTCTTTTTTTGCCGAAGCGTTTCAAACGTAATTTAATCATTGGCTAGGTAAATTTATCCTTTACGATTGTAATCGATCTTTTGGTTTTGTCCTGGGAATTAACCAAGGCAATCTCCTATCTTACAACGATCCAAAGCCTTTTTTCTTCTTCTTGGGCTTTTTCCTTCTACCTTGATCGGGATAGCCTCCCATACCAGGCATTCCCATACCAGGCATGCCACCACCCATACCAGGCATCCCCATCCCCATACCAGGCATTCCCATACCAGGCATGCCACGACCCATATTTTGCATCATCGAACGCATTTTAGAAAAGTCTTGTACCAGCTTGGAAACATCTTTTTCATTGAATCCCGATCCTTTGGCTACGCGACGACGGCGACTAGGAGACTGCGCCAGCAAATCAGGGTCGGCTTTTTCGGCTTTGGTCATGGAGCTAATCATGGACTCAGTGCGTTTAAGCTGAGTTTCTCCCTTGGCTAAATCGGCACCGCTGATTTTACCCATGCCAGGGATGAGCTTAAGTACACCCCCCAGAGAACCCATATTTTTGAGCAGGCGCATTTGTTTGATAAAGTCATTAAAATCAAACTTTGCTTCCATGATCTTGGACTGCATCTTTTCGACATCAGCTAGATCAATCTCTTCCTGGGCTTTTTCTACGAGGGTCAGAATATCCCCCATATTGAGAATCCGAGATGCCAAGCGATCGGGATAAAATGGCTCTAGTGCCTCAACTTTTTCTCCTACCCCCACAAATTTAATCGGTTGTCCCGATACCTGCCTCACCGATAGTGCAGCACCACCACGGCTATCTCCATCTAACTTGGTTAAAATAGCTCCTGTGATGCCAATCTGATCGTGGAAAGTGTAGGTGAGGTTGGCTGCTTCCTGCCCCGTCATGGCATCTACCACCAGCAGGGTATCATCAGGCTTGATCGTTTCTTTAATGCGAGCCAGTTCTCCCATCATGTCATTATCGATCTGGAGTCGCCCCGCAGTATCGACAATAACCGTATCAACCCCCAGTTCTTTTCCTTTTTCGACACCCTGTCTGGCAATTTCCACGGGGTCAACATCTGTCCCCATTTCAAACACAGGCACATCAATCTGTTTACCCAAGGTCAGCAATTGATCGATCGCCGCAGGACGATATACGTCAGTCCCCACCATTAAACAGGAGCGTTGTTGTTTGCGGAGATAAAGAGCTAACTTGGCGGTGGCGGTAGTTTTCCCTGTCCCTTGCAACCCCGCCATCAGAATTACCGTAGGGGGTTTATCAGCCTGAGCTAGAGGAACATTGCTTTCCCCCATCACTTTTACTAATTCATCGTAGACAATCTTGATAAACTGCTGTCCTGGGTTAACCCCAGAAATGACTCCTTCTCCTAAAGCTTTCTTTTCGACATCAGCAACAAAAGCTTTGACTACCTGGAGGTTAACATCGGCGGATAGTAGAGCGCGACGCACCTCATTCAGGGTGTCTTGAATATTACTTTTTGATATCTTGTCCTGACCACGAATCTTTTTCCAAGCATCATCGAGGCGATCTGCTAAAGCATCAAACATAGAATTATTAACCGTTATTTATTCCCTTTCCTAATAATTTTACGTCTAGTGTGAATTAAAAGTTATCCTAAAGGGTGTACTGCCCTACTAGTGATGGGTTTTTAACCAGGGAAAACGCATCTTAAATTGAGCGAAAGTGATAAATTAATTTGAGAGCAAAAGACGGACACGATCAGGGAGAATGAAACTCAAACCTAAGATCACACTGATTGACCATTTCTCTAAGTTCACTGACCCCAGAATAGAGCGAACCAAAGAACGTAAACTCATAGATATTGTCACTATTGCGATCTGTGGAAAGATGTCTCTCAATCTTCTTTCTCAAGAAAAGACTCTCAAAATAGGTGTGGCGAATAAACGACTTAAAGCTGCTTGGGATAACAACTATTTAGCTAAGGTTTTAGGTATTTAATCTAATGTCTACATTTTATTGATGTGTCTCCTCTGTTTGTGTTTACAAAGGAACTCACTTTTAGCTGACAAATAAGCTTGTTTATTGCCTTTATATCTTGTATTCAGGGCTTTTTGGGATTTTTCAACTTATCTAATAAGTTGATTTTACTAGATTCATTCTAGCTGCTTCTTCCTTCTAATTTGACCGATTATTTATTGTTTGAATTATGCGATCAGAATAAACAACCTTTTCCAGATCCGCAAAATGTCTCTTTAAAACCTGGAGAAATATCCTATTTGAAAATCAAAAATACTTACTCTCATACCCTCAACGTCGCAGTACTAGATATCGAACCCACTTGGGAAATTTCTCAAATTCCCATTCAAGGAGATTTTGCTTCTTTCTTTCCTTTAGATTCTGGTCAAGAGGCATATACTAAGCTGCGTTTAGCACTCCCAGCAGATTATCAGCAAACCAAGGAAACCCTAAAAATCTTTGCCACAAAAGGATTAGCCAACTTTCAGTGGTTGATTCTACCTTCTCTGGACGAACAACCGCGATCAAAAGGTAATTTAAACCGAAGTTTGTATGAAAAAGCAGAAGAAGCAAAATCTAGAGGAAGTAGTACAAATATTAATCCTTTGAATAGTTTTTTGACTGCTATTGGAAATGATATAGATAATCCGCCTGAAAAAACCCGCGCTATGGTTTACGAAAGCGAACCAGAAGCGGAATGGATAACTAAAGACATAGTAATAATGGTTCAATGACATGGAAAAGAATAGCCGAATGAAAAAGATCCTGATTCTTGCTTCTAATCCTCGCAAAGACCTTAATTTTGATGATGAAATCAGACTTCTGAGAAACTTAGTTGATCAATCGCGAAATTCGAGATTGAAAAAAGGCTGTAGAACATTTAAAACTTAAACTAGGAAACCTATCATAAATTAATAAGTTGGTAATTATCTCAAGGAATTTTTATGAAAGCAGAGTTAACAGCAATTATAGAGGCAGCAGAGGAAGGGGGATACTGGGCTATATGTCCAGAAATTACTGGTGCTAATGGTCAAGGTGAAACCATCGAGGAAGCGAAAGAAAGTTTAAAAAGTGCTATTCAACTGATTCTTGAGGATCGTTTAGCAGATATCCGAAGAGGATTACCGAAAGAAGCAATTGAGGAAAAAATATCAATTCCATGAAACGTAAAGAATTAGAAAAAAAGTTGCGGAAGGCGGGTTGTTATCTTAAGCGAGAAGGTGCTTCTCACTCCCTTTGGATTAACCCTCAAACTGGAATTGTTGAAGCTATACCTCGACATACGGAAATTAAGGAAGTTTTAGCCAAGAAAATTCTTAAAAGTTTAAATGCTGAATAAAAAACTACAGAGTCAAAAATGAAATTAATCAGCTAAATTTTTTAGAGAAAGTTGGAAACAACTCGGAATCCGCACTTTTGTTTACGATAACTAGATTCTGATGCAGAATTGGCAACATAGGAGTTACAAATTACGGTTACGTAGTAAAGAATCTGGATGAAAAAAATTCTAATCCTCGCCTCGAATCCCAACCAAGATCTCCGCATAGATCGCGAAATTCGAGATTTAAAAAAGGCTGTAAAACGTTCTAGCAGTCAAGAACAATTCGAGGTGGAAATCGAGTTAGCAATACGTCCAGGGGATTTACAAGAGTTATTTCAAGAATATAAACCCTATATCGTTCACTTTTGCGGACATGGAACGGGAGAAAAAGGTTTAGTCTTTGAAAATCAAACTGGAGGAGAACAGCTAGTTAGTAACCAAGCACTATCTAGTTTATTTAGAATTTTTGGTAACGATGTCAACTGCGTATTGCTCAAT
>JBEANW010000213.1:0-8208 GCA_041165225.1 Cyanobacteriota bacterium
AGCCTACTTTAATTAAATCCCATCCTAATTACTCAAACCTTTGTGATTACGGAGCTATTGCTGCTTAATTTTGTCCGAACCATTGCATCACTAATCTCATGCTTATCCGCCTGATTGCCCAATGCCCTTTTAGCCAGAGAACTAAACAACTCCGATGGCTTTAGGAAATAACCCAACTCGGCAATAGACTCCTCTGCGATCGCCTCTAGATATTCTTGCCCCTGTGATGACGACTCATCGATCGTTAGAAAATCAATCCCATCCTCAGCCAAGATTCCATTGGCGTAAAGATGCTGACGCTCGGACAAGTATTTATAGAAAATAAACCCTAAGCAGTAGTCCCGAAACTCATTGGCATTCATCTTGCCCCGTAGCGAATCGACAATATTCCAAAGTTGAGTTTCTAATTTTTTCTTTTGCTCATTTGTCATTAATCTCTTTTACTGGGCGATCGCCATTACTACTCACAAGGTTTTGTCCAGAGTACAGTATAAGCTCAAGATCGGTGTCTAAGCATCTGATTTAACAAAATGCCAGAGAACTCTCAGTCTTCTAAGTTCAAGTAAATTCCTAGAGATTTATCATTTAGAAATTTTTAATAATTGGTTACAGTACCGTGATATGATTTCTGGGTACTGTGACTGAAAAGCATTACTGCAAGGTTCGTAGTATTGCTAAGTAGTGCCTTAGTAAACAATCGTTGTCTAAGGTAAATTCCATTATTTAAATGGATAAATAGCTATCTAAATTAATCTACATTATTTATATAGAGAAGTTTAGTGGTAGCAGTAACCAAAAATAAGAATGGATCCGCATTCGAGTAGCGTACCTTTGTCTAACCAATCTCCCGAACCATCACTAGTTCAAGACGAGCAGATTACTCATCATGAAGCTACTACTTTAGCAGCCCATGATTCGATGGCAGATTTTTATCAACTACAGCGATCGCTGTTGTTAAATACTCTGGTGTTGATGGGAATAATTTTTCCCCTTGTGTGGTACTACAGCTCCCTTAACACGGCTGGCAACTATTTGTTAGGTGCAGTTGTGGGACTGGTGTATTTGAGAATGCTAGCGAAGGATGTTGAGCGCCTAGGTCAACAACGTCTCGGTGCTAAAGGATTAGGACTTTTTGTCATCTTGATACTGATTGCCAGCAAATGGCAGCAGTTACACATTCTTCCTGTCTTTCTTGGATTTCTAACTTATAAGCCAGCGATCATTATCTACACTGTAAAGTCAATCCTTTGGTCAACAGAAAAAGCAGAAAACGACGCTTAAAATAAGAGATTTTTAAAGAAACTATCAGAACAGTTTTAATTTGATGTTTTGTTCAATCTAGGCATATGGAAATTCTAGGTGCTTCGACTTTTGTAAATACTTATACCCTGGCAGAACTAGAAGTTGGCGAACATTTTCTGTGGAAAATCGGCAATTTTTCAGTTCACGGACAGGTTTTTCTCAATTCTTGGATCGTAATTGGTCTTTTGGTCATAGCTTCTTTAGCTGCCACACGGAACATTCAAAAAATTCCTAGTGGTATTCAAAACTTCATGGAGTTTGTCCTCGAGTTTATCCGAGATTTGGTGAGAAATCAGATCGGGGAAAAAGAATATCGTGACTGGGTGCCTTTCATCGGCACTTTGTTTTTGTTCATCTTTGTGTCAAATTGGTCAGGTGCGTTAGTTCCCTGGAAACTCATTGAGTTACCCTCTGGTGAACTGGCTGCCCCCACCAATGACATCAATACCACGGTGGCTCTAGCATTGCTTACTTCCTTGGCATATTTTTATGCTGGGTTGAAGAAGAAAGGACTGAGTTACTTCAAACACTATATTGAGCCAACTCCCGTTCTACTTCCCATTGCAATTCTAGAAGATTTCACCAAACCTCTTTCCCTAAGTTTCCGTCTGTTTGGTAATATTTTGGCTGACGAACTAGTAGTCGCTGTATTAGTACTTTTAGTTCCGTTATTCATCCCTTTACCAGTAATGGCACTGGGGTTATTTACCAGTGCGATTCAAGCCTTGGTGTTTGCTACCCTCGCAGGAGCATACATTCACGAGGCTCTAGCAGATCACCACGATTAAGGGATCGATTATGAGGTCTACATTTTAGAAGCAGTCAAACTTCTAATTTGTTTAAACGTTGAAGTATATATCACGTATATAGCTTCACTCGATTTTTAAGTTCTTTCAGTAAATTTAAAGTAGGTAAAATTTCATGGATATTCAAGCTGCTTCCGTTATCGCTGCTGCATTAGCTATTGGTTTGGCTGCAATCGGCCCTGGTATTGGACAAGGTAATGCTTCTGGTCAAGCAGTAGCTGGTATTGCTCGTCAACCTGAAGCTGAAGGTAAAATTCGCGGTACTCTGCTATTGACTTTGGCGTTCATGGAATCCTTGACCATCTACGGTCTAGTAGTCGCCTTGGTATTATTATTTGCCAATCCTTTCGTATAAATTTTTCTAAGATCTGTTAGGGATACTCCAAGAGTATCTCTACAGATTTTGATTGTTCAATCCAATTTGCCCTATAAAAAATGTTTGATTTTGATGCGACTTTGCCTTTAATGGCAGTGCAGTTTTTGCTCTTAACAGCACTGTTAAACGCAGTATTTTACAAGCCATTAATGAAGGTGCTGGATGAACGAGAGGATTATCTTCGGAGTGGCGATACTGGTTCTAAAGATAAACTAGCTAAAGCGGAAAGCATTGTCAAAGAATACGAGAGTCAGATTGCCCAAGCGCGTCGAGAATCTCAAGATCTGATCCAAAAAGCCCAAGCAGAAGCAAAGGATATTACTTCGGCAAAAGTAGCCACCGCGCAACAAGAAGTTCAATCCCAAAGAGAAGCAGCAACTCAAGAAATAGAGCAGCAGAAAGCAGCCGCTTTTGCAACTTTAGAGCAGCAAGTAGATTCTCTTTCTCGTCAAATCTTAGAAAAAATACTCGATCCAGCATTAGTCAAATAAGTTAAATAAAACATAAATTTAATTCAATTTGATTAATTGCGGTCATAAATGAAAAAAATAACAAAACTCAAAATCTGGGTATGATAGAGACTTTATTATTTCTAGCAGAAGCACACTCAGAGGTTGAAGGCGGTTTTGGTTTAAACTTAGATATTTTTGAAACCAACCTCGTCAACCTTACTCTCCTAGTGGGAATACTAGTTTATTTTGGTAAGCCAGTACTGAGCAAAATTTTGACCGAAAGACGTGCCAAAATTACCGAGCAAATTCAAGCAGTCGAGCAGAAGCAAAAGCAAGCTGAAGTTACTCTAGCAAGTGAACAGAAAAAGCTAGAAGAAGCTAAAGTAACCGCGGCTAAAATTCGCTCTGAAGCAACTGCTAACGCTCAAAAAGCAAGAGAAGCGATCTTAGCTCAAGGAGAAAAAGAGGTGCAACGCCTCAAGGAGATCGCAGGGAAAGACCTAAGTTCCGAGCAGGAAAAAGCGATCGCCCAGTTGAGAGAGCGTGTGGTGGCATTAGCTTTAGAAAATGCCAAATCGCGGATGGAAAATATGCTGAACGATGACGTACAGCGCAAGCTAATCGACAGCAGTATCGCTAAATTAGGAGGTTAATCATCATGAGTGGAACTCTAGTCAATAGTGAAGTTGGAGAACCCTATGCTCAGGCATTAATGTCTCTAGCACAGCAGCGTGATTTAACTAATCAGTTTGGTGAAACTTTCCGTGCTTTAAATTCTCTGCTCTCAGAGTCGCCAGAATTTAAAGACTTTGTGCTGAACCCAGTAATTAAAGGGGAAGATAAAAAAGCAGTCCTCAAACGAGTCTTAGGTAGCGACGTGAACCCCTACTTAGTAAACTTCATGATGCTCTTGGTGGATAAGAGAAGAATTGTCTTTTTGGAGGCAATTGTCGAGCAGTATCTCAACTTACTCCGCAAGCTGAATCAAACAGTTTTGGCAGAAGTTACTTCCGCCACCGAGTTAAATGATTCCCAAAAACAGAGCATAAGTGAGAAAGTGAAAGCGATCGCTGATGCCCGTGATGTAGAGCTAAAAACCAGCGTTGACCCTGATTTAATTGGTGGAGTCATTATCAAAGTTGGCTCCAAAGTAATTGATGCCAGTATTCGCGGGCAACTCCGTCGGATTAGTATCAGCTTGAATCCATAAAATCACTAGCTAAACGCAGGATCTGTCTCAAGGATTGCGTTGTGATCATTAGACAAGACATTTGACAATTAGTACAGCATAAAACTAACTCTTACATACAAAGAAAGCTATGGTTAGCATCAGACCAGACGAAATTAGTAGCATTATTAAACAGCAGATCGAATCTTACGAGCAGGATGTTCAAGTATCCAATGTGGGTACTGTCCTCCAAGTGGGAGACGGCATCGCGCGGGTTTACGGTCTAGAACAGGCAATGGCAGGGGAACTGCTGGAGTTTGAAGACGGCACAGTCGGGATTGCCCTTAACTTAGAAGAAGATAACGTCGGTGCGGTACTGATGGGTAACGGTTTCGGTATCCAAGAAGGCAGTACCGTCAAAGCCTCTGGTAAAATTGCTTCGATTCCCGTAGGAGATGCTCTGATTGGGAGAGTTGTGGATTCTTTAGCAGCTCCTCTGGATGGCAAAGGGGACATCAAAAGTAGCGAAACTCGCCTGATTGAATCTATGGCTCCAGGGATTATTGCCCGTAAGTCAGTTTGTGAGCCGATGCAAACAGGAATTACCGCCATTGACGCGATGATTCCCGTCGGTCGTGGTCAACGAGAATTGATTATTGGTGACAGACAGACAGGTAAAACTGCCGTAGCGGTAGATACAATCATTAACCAGAAAGGTGAAGATGTAGTCTGTGTCTATGTAGCTATCGGTCAAAAAGCTTCTACCGTAGCGCAGGTAGTTAATACCCTAGAATCCAAAGGGGCAATGGACTACACCGTAGTTGTGGCAGCTAACGCCAATGACCCTGCTACTCTCCAGTACCTCGCTCCCTACACTGGTGCAGCGATCGCTGAATACTTCATGTATCAGGGTAAGGCAACTTTGATTGTCTATGATGATTTGACTAAACAGGCTCAAGCTTACCGTCAAATGTCCTTGCTGTTGCGTCGTCCACCAGGTCGTGAAGCCTATCCTGGAGATGTATTCTATCTCCACTCCCGTTTACTAGAGCGGGCAGCTAAACTAAGTGATGCTCTAGGTGGCGGTAGTATGACTGCTCTACCCATCATTGAAACTCAAGCTGGGGACGTTTCGGCGTATATTCCCACCAACGTAATTTCCATTACTGACGGTCAGATCTTCCTATCCTCCGACTTGTTTAACGCTGGTTTCCGTCCTGCGATCAACGCAGGGATTTCAGTATCCCGTGTGGGTTCAGCGGCTCAAACCAAAGCCATGAAGCAAGTAGCAGGTAAACTCAAGCTAGAGCTAGCTCAGTTTGCGGAACTAGAAGCCTTCGCTCAGTTCGCTTCCGACTTGGATGCAGCCACCCAAAACCAACTTGCTAGAGGTCAACGTCTCCGTCAAATCCTCAAACAAGCTCAAGGTTCCCCCTTGTCCGTAGGAGAACAGGTTGCAGTGGTGTATGCAGGTTTAAATGGCTATTTGGATAATGTGCCGGTAGACAAAGCTAGTGAATTCGCTCAAGGACTAAGGGATTACTTAGGTAACAGCAAAGCCAAATATGGCGAAATTATTGCTTCTGAGAAAAAACTCACCGATGAGGCTGAAAATATTCTCAAAGAAGCTATTAACGAATTTAAACAATCCTTCATGGCAGCAGCCTAGCTTTTAAGGAAAGGGGTAAAGGTTAAAGGTTAAAGGGTTTTATTGATTCTTGCTCCTTTTTCCTCTGGTCTCTATCCTTGATCTCTGATAATTTATCCTTAAAAAAAATATGGCTAATTTAAAAGCGATTCGCGATCGCATCGCGTCAGTAAAAAATACTAAAAAAATCACGGAAGCAATGCGCTTAGTTGCTGCTGCCAAGGTTCGTCGCGCTCAAGAGCAGGTCAATTCAACTCGTCCTTTTGCTGATAGCTTGGCGCAGGTACTTTATAACATCCAGGGCAAACTTCAGTTTGAAGATGTGGAACTGCCCTTACTCCAACAAAGAGAAATCAAAAAAGTTGCTCTACTAGTAGTTAGTAGCGATCGCGGTTTGTGTGGAGGTTACAATACCAACATAATTCGACGCGCTGAAAACCGAGCTAAAGAATTAACCGCTCAGGGTATTGAATATACCTATATTGTCATTGGGCGGAAAGCGACTCAATACTTTGGGAATGAAACTCGTCAAGCACCGATTGAAAAGAGCTTTGTTGGTCTAGAGCAGATACCCACTGCTCCTGAAGCTGCGGAAATTGGCGATGAATTACTGTCCCTGTTCCTGGCAGAAGAAGTAGACAAAGTAGAATTAATCTACACTAAATTTGTCTCTTTAATTGCTTCCAAACCTGTAATTCAAACCTTGCTGCCCCTAACAACTCAAGGGTTAGCTGTAAAGGATGATGAAATCTTCCGTCTCACTACCAAAGGCGGCAAATTTGGTGTGGAAAGAGAAAGCGTTAGTTCAAAAGTTGATGAATATCCCCAGGATACAATCTTTGAACAAGATCCAGTGCAGATCCTAGATGCTCTACTTCCCCTTTACCTGAACAATCAAATCTTGCGTTCTTTGCAAGAAGCAGCAGCCAGTGAGCTAGCAGCCAGAATGACGGCAATGAATAATGCTAGTGAAAATGCGACAGATCTGATGGGCAACTTAACCTTGTCCTACAACAAAGCTAGACAGGCTGCAATTACTCAAGAACTTTCCGAGGTAGTTGCTGGTGCTAATGCTTTGTAATATATATAGGGTTAGTTAGCTTCGTTTAAATTAGCTAGTTTTAGACATCTACTTTAAAAAACGTTCAGAGGTAATTTGAGCGTTTTTTTGTAGGTATAGGAAAACGATGGGCTAGTTGTTCTAATCTTATACCAATTCTCGCGCATTAACTGGAGACATGAAAAGATCCATTCTAATAACTAGAAGCTCGTAACCCTATATTTCCCTAACCCCTAACACAACCCAAGTCTCTCGCTATATTCAAGAATTGGTATTACTGTGTGTAAATTTTGGGTCTAGAAAAAAATAAGTCCCCACCAAATGGCAGAGACTTATCTACTGATTTATATACCAGACAAATTAAGCTTTCGGCTAATTAATCCAAATCAGGCATAAATAGCGTTGGTTCAGTTTCCCGTTCAATACCTTTCTCAAATCCACCAGCAGCAGCTCTAGCACGTCCAGCATGCCATAAGTGACCGACGAGGAAGAAGAAAGCCACAATGAACTGGAATGAAGCCAGCCACTGACGAATGTTGACGAAGTTAAAGGAGTTAGACTCAGTGATAATACCGCCAACAGAGTTGATGGAAGCATTAGGCGCATGAGTCATATACTCAGCAGCACGACGTAGTTGCCAAGGCTGAATATCATTTCTAATTTTATCGAGGTCAATACCGTTAGGACCACGCATAGGCTCTAACCAAGGACCACGGAAATCCCAGAAACGCATGGTTTCTCCACCCAGAATGATCTCCCCAGTAGGAGAGCGCATGAGGTATTTACCAAGACCAGTAGGACCTTGAGAAGAACCAATATTCGCACCCATTTGTTGGTCACGAGCCAGGAATGTAAAGGCTTGTGCTTGAGATGCTTCAGCATTAGTAGGGCCAAAGAACTCACTGGGGTAAGCAGTGTTGTTGAACCAGATGAAGCAAGAAGCGACAAAGGACATCAAAGACACAGCACCGATACTGTAGGAAAGGTAAGCTTCGCCATTCCAAATCAACGCGCGGCGGGCCCAACCAAAAGGCTTGGTTAAGATGTGGAAGATACCGCCAGAAATACAGATCAAACCGATCCAAATATGACCACCGATAATGTCTTCCATGTTATCTACCCCAACAATCCAACCTTCGCCACCAAAAGGAGCAGAGGTTAGATAGCCAACAATTGTGGCAGGATTGAGAGTAGGGTTAGTGATCAGACGAACGTCGCCGCCACCTGGGGCCCAGGTATCGTATACGCCACCATAGAACATGGCTTTAAATACGAGGAGCAATGCTCCCAGACCAAGAAGGATTAAGTGATAACCAATGATGTTAGTCATTTGGTTTTTGTCTTTCCAGTCTTGACTGAAGAAGCTTGAATATTCTTCTAGTTTTTCTGGCCCACG
>JBEANW010000214.1:0-3342 GCA_041165225.1 Cyanobacteriota bacterium
CCCTTTCCCCCTTTCCCCGATCTCAACTAGGAAACTTTCTTTGCACGATTACCTATAAAAATGTCCTATACAACTGAAACCCAAAATTCACACTTTGCCCAAGAAGCCTTTAAGAAAATACGAATTCTGATTGTAGATGACCAGAATCTTATCTGTACACTACTGCCCGTAGCTCTAAAAACAGAACTCGATCTTGAAGTTGTTGGTACGGCTAATGATGGTGCAACCGCTCTAGAACTAGCGACAAAGCTTGAACCAGATATTGCCTTGATTGATATCGAAATGCCTGGTATGGATGGAATTGAAACAACTCGAAAATTTTGTCAATCCTTCCCTGAAACTAAGGTGGTTATTTTAAGCAGCCATGACCAAGAAGATTACGTCGAAAAAGCTTTTGATGCAGGTGCCAAAGGATATCTGCTGAAAAACACTTCCTCTGAAGAACTAGCTCGTGCCATTCGCTTTATTGATCGCAACTACGTACATTTTAGTCAGGGATTATTTCCCCAAATAGAACCAAACATTACAGAGACGACGATTAAATTACAAAAAGAATTAGAACACGATGGGATCTCCAATCTCAAATTAATCTCCCCAAGCACTGGTGGCAGTACTAACAGCACAGCTCTAGTTCCTTCACAACTAGCATCATTGCCAGAAGAAGACTGGTCAATGGCAACCAAAGATTTACTAGATGCGATGCCTCGTCTTTGGACTAGAGGCTTATTTTATGTATTAGTAGTCTTTACAGCAATAATTTTGCCCTGGTCGATTTTAGCTAAAGTAGACGAAACAGGAATGGCTCGCGGTAAATTGGAACCCAAAGCCAAAATAGTTGAGCTAGATGCACCCGTAGCTGGTACAGTCGCAGCAATCAAAGTCAAAGAAGGTGATACCGTCAAAGCCCAACAGGTTTTGCTAGAGTTAGAATCCGATGTGATTCGGGCTGATCTTCAGCAGCTACAAGAAAAACAAACGGGTCAACTAAATCGCTTAACCCAGCTCGAACTGTTGCAAAATCAACTATCTTTAGCACTACGTACCCAAGGACAACAAAACCAAGCCCAAGAATTAGAAAAACAATCCCAGGTCAAGCAAGCTAGACAAAGTCTCAATGGACTCCGAACCCTTTATTTAACTCAAAAAGCTGAAAAATTAGCCCAACTTGACCAGTTTAAAGGTGCGATTAATGCCAGCGATGCCAATCATCGATTAGCCGAAGTTGCTCTTGCAGGTTCACAAAAAAAAGCAGACCGCTATGCTCAAGCTTTTAAAAGTGGCATCATCCCCGCAGATCGCCTGGAAGATATTCAACAGCAAGCAGCAGAAAACCAAGAACGTCTCGCTGTAGCAGGTTCAGAACTAGAACAATCTCGCGATCGCCTTACAGAAAACTTACGTAATTACGACAAATTAATTCAACAAACCGAATCAGAAATCGAACAGGCAGGTTTACGCCTACAAGAACAAGAGCGTAGCTATCAAAGTGTTGTCCATTCAGGAGAACTAGCATTGCTAAAAACCGAAGAGCAACTCAAAAATTTAGAGACTCAAGTTTCTGACCTCAATTCCGAAATCGCTCAAGGTAAAAGCCAAATTGGTTCTTTAAACTTTCAGCTAACCCAGCGAGTTTTAAAAGCACCTGCTAGTGGTACGGTATTTCACTTACCTATCTCTGGAGCGGGGGCAGTCGTGGAGTCGGGAGAAAATTTAGTCGAGATTGCTCCGAAAGATTCTCCTTTGGCGTTAAAAGCCAACATGACTCCTACCGAAAGTGGCTTTTTGAGAGTGGGAATGCCAGTGAAGATTAAGTTTGATGCCTATCCTTTTCAAGATTATGGAGTACAGGCAGGTAAAGTTAGCTGGATTTCTCCAGACTCAAAAGTAATCGAAACGGCTCAAGGTCAACAAGAAATCTTTGAACTAAAAATCGAATTAGAGCAAGATTATATCGAAGGTAATCATCAGCGAATTGCCCTAACTCCTGGTCAAACCGCTACGGCGGAAGTAATAATTCGTCAACGCCGTTTAATCGATTTTGTCCTCGACCCTTTCAAAAAACTCCAAAAAGGCGGTTTAGAACTATAAACCAGGCGCGCGAAAAAGTGGGGGAGATTTCAGTCCCGACAAATTTTTAAGCAGTCAAATTAAAAAGTATAATTGTTCATGCCTTGACATCATGAATGTGATGATAACTTGAGTTAGTACTCGAATCCCATTAGAAATGCCAGATACTGCATCCCAGTCACAGAATGAAAGTCAGAAAAACCCCTATAAATATAATGCCTTAGCACAACCATTCCTTAAATGGGCGGGAGGCAAGAGGCAACTTTTACCAGCGATTAATCAATATCTACCTGCAAAATATACTGAGTACTATGAACCCTTCATCGGTGCAGGTGCGCTACTGTTTTCCCTGCAACCAGAAACCTGCACTCTTAACGATACCAATAGCGAACTAGTCAATTGCTATCAAGTAATTAGAGATCAACCAGAAGAGTTACTAAAGCTTTGCCAAAAACATCAAGAAAATAACTCCCAAGAATACTACTACCAATTACGAGAACAAGACCGCCAAGCTGGATTCAATCAGCGTACTCCCGTAGAAAGAGCAGCGAGGATCATTTACTTAAATAAAACCTGTTTCAACGGTTTGTTTCGGGTTAATAACAGCGGTCAATTTAATGTTCCCTACGGCAAATATAAGAACCCAGTCATCGCCGATTCTGGGGTGATCAAAGCCATTAGCGCCTATCTCAATCAAGCTACCTGTCGCATTTTGCAGGGAGACTTTGAGGAAGCAGTAGCCACAGCCAAAAAAGGTGCATTTATCTACTTTGACCCGCCATATCATCCCCTTTCCGATACTTCATCTTTTACTGGCTACAGCATTAATGGTTTTGGGGAACAAGAACAAATTAGATTGAAAGAACTTTGTGATCAGTTGACCGATAAAGGTTGTCAGGTGTTAGCTAGTAATTCCGCTGCACCCTTAATTAAATCTCTTTATAACGACTCTAGATATGAAGTGGTAGAAGTCAAAGCCACAAGAGCAATTAATGCCGTTACCTCAAAAAGAGGCAGGATAAACGAACTACTAATTCACAACAAGTACATGAGCAAAAACGACATAATTTGAGCAATTCTATTTCACGGACTGAAAAGCAGAAGAAGTTGCTACAATTTCCAGAATAACGAAAAATGAAATTAATCCTCGCCAAACTGCTTTAGAAGCAATTATGGAATATTTTTCCCATCATCATCAAACTAAAAAACTATTGCTAGAGCGATCGCATAATGACCCCGACGAAGCAGTTAAAGAATTTGCACAACAAGCATTAG
>JBEANW010000215.1:0-4938 GCA_041165225.1 Cyanobacteriota bacterium
AGCTTTTAGCCGTGGCGAAACCGAAATTATTAATACGGGGAATGATTGCATCTTTGGTTTTTTTCGTTCACAACAGGAACAAAATGTACTGGTGTTGGCCAACTTTAGCGATCACGAACAGGAAATTGTGGCTAAACAACTAAGGCTACTAGGAATGCGTAAAATATTTACCGATCTTGTCTCTGGTAAAACAATTTCCGCCGTCCAGAAATTAGTCCTTGAACCCTATCAGCTACTAATTCTTTTGTAGGATGTACCCCAGTAAACTCCGAATTCCGAACTAACTCTTAATCAATGCCATCATCTGCTGAGTTGTTGCTTTGATTCTTGCCACTCCTCCCTCGGCACGGGCAACTAAGAGATCTCCTTCCATTAAGGAAAAGATTAGCTTTGCCATAGTTTGGGGATTTCCTGCAAAGGCAAATTCTCCTGTCTCTAGTCCTGCTTGCAAAATTTGCTCTAAATAGCTTTCATTATGGCGATAAAACTTAGTGATACGCTGGACGACGGGAGGATTAAGAGTTTTGAGTTCGGCGCTCAAAATGCCACACAAACAAGCTTTATCTTGCTCGCCACTACTTAAAGTAGTGGCAAATAAATCACAGTAACGGTTTAATTTAATCTCTGATGATGTGGCAGATGTAATGATTTGGTCTACCAAATGACAAAACTGTTGATTATAGCGGTCTAGTAAATCGACTAACAAATCTTCTTTGGTGGGAAAATAGTAATGGATACTGGCTTTGCGAATACCGATCGCTTTACTAATATCAGCATAACTCATGGCATTGACTCCAGTTCTCTGGATTAAGTCTTGAGCTATATCCAAAATTTGCGATCGCGTACTGGTTGATTCCATCGGTATTGATTTGCTAGTAGATATTTTAATTTACCTACCTTCTAGTAGATAGACAAGAATTTACCTTAATCGACTTTGGATTGTCAAGACCGCCATCATTACTCCTCACGCCCCTAATAAGAAATGGTAGAGGGTTCGATGAGAAATTCTAATTGCAAAGACTATACTCCTAGCAAAACTTCTAGTATGATATTTTTAATAGATTAAAACCAATGATTTTTAGTTTTCCATTTATTTTTATCTATAAATATGACGCAAAGCTATTAATATTTTGTTTTCATCTATCGCAACTTACCTTAAGTGGCAACCCTAGAGCATATAGACTCAGTTGCCAGGAGATTTTATGGATCAATTTTCTCGAAGAAAATTTTTATATACTGCGGGAGCTTCGGCTGCGGGAGCTTTGTTGCTCAATGGTTGTTTAGGAAATCCCCCTTCTGTTAGAGATCTAACCCCCAAGGTGGAAGCCTTAGAAATCAATCCCGACCAAAAGCCAGAAACAACAGCTATTAAATTAGGTTATTTACCGATTCTGGAGTCTGCACCTTTAGTCGTCGCTAAACAAAAGGGCTTTTTTGACAGATATGGGATGACGGAGGTGGAAGTTTCCAAACAGGCAAACTGGGCATCAGCTAGGGACAATGTGGTAATTGGCTCAGAAGGTGGTGGTATAGATGGGGGACAATGGCAGATGCCGATGCCCTATTTAATTAGTGAAGGACTGCTGACTAACGGTAGAAAACTACCGATGTATGTCCTGGCAATGTTAAACACTCAAGGGAATGGGATTGCCGTATCCAACGTCCATAAAGGGAAGGGTATTGATTTAAATATTTCTGCTCAAGCAGCCGATTATATTAAAAGCTTTCCTCAAGACAAGGGGCGAAAATTTAAAGCTGCCTTTACCTTTCCGAAAGTCAATCAAGATTTTTGGGTGCGCTATTGGTTAGCGGCTAGTGGTCTTGATCCAGATAAAGACGTAGATTTGCTAGCTGTTCCCCCTGCGGAGACGGTACAGGGGATGAGAACAGGGAGTATGGATGCCTTTAGTACAGGCGATCCTTGGCCCTATCGCATCGTTGCCGAAGATATTGGCTACATGGCAGGCCTAACTTCGCAGATGTGGAGGTTTCACCCCGAAGAATATTTAGCCATTCGAGGAGATTGGGTAGATAAAAACCCCAAAGCGACCAAAGCCATTTTAAAAGCCTTGATGGAAGCCCAGCAGTGGTGTGATAAACCAGAAAATCGCCCTGAATTAATCAAAATCTTGGCACGTAGAAGTTACTTTAATATTCTTGGTGAATTAATTGAACCTCCCTACAAAGGTAACTACAAAATGGGGGATGGTAGACCAGATATTAAAGATTTCAAAATGGGACCTCTGTACTGGGAGGACGATCGCGGCAGTGTTTCTTATCCCTATAAAAGTCACGATCTGTGGTTTTTAACCGAAAGTGTGCGCTGGGGCTTTTTACCTGAAGACACTTTAGATAATGCCCAAGAACTAATTGCCAAAGTCAACCGCGAGGATATTTGGTTAGAAGCAGCCAGAGAAGCCAAGATCGCCAATCTTCCTACCAGTTCATCTCGTGGGGTAGAAAAGTTTTTTGATGGGATTGAATTCGATCCAGACAATCCAGCAGCCTATCTCAATAGCTTGGCAGTTAAAAGAGTTTAGTCATTAGTGATGAATAGCTAAAGACAAAGGACAAAAGATAAATCAATGAAGGAGCAAAAGCATGACTACAAACACTAGAAGAATTAATAAAAATAATCAAGATAACTTTATTAGTGCCTTTTGGAAAAAGAATTCTGGGGAGATAGTTCCGCCGATTCTGGGAATTTTAGGCTTTGTCACCATTTGGCAATTACTTTCGGCGACTGGCTTAATTAAATTAGCAGGGCCATTGAGTATTTGGACAGATGAACGCACCAGAGAACTACTGTTATATCCATTCTATGATGCTGGTGGTTTAGATAAAGGTTTGTTTTGGCAGACTATGGCAAGTTTAGGTAGGGTAGCCCAAGGTTATTCCCTAGCAGCGATAGTCGGTATTGGCGGCGGAATTTTAGTCGGACTGAATCCGCTCTTAGACAAAGCCTTAGACCCAATTTTTCAATTCTTACGCATGGTTGCACCGCTAGCCTGGGTTCCCATCGCTTTAGTTGCCCTACAACAAAACCAACCCGCAGCGATTTTCGTCATCTTTATTACCTCAGTGTGGCCAATCTTAATTAACACCACTGAAGGCGTTAAACAAATTCCCCAAGACTATCTCAACGTTAAACGAGTTTTAAAACTATCCAATCAAAAATTCTTCTTTAAAATCCTCTTCCCTTCCGCCTTACCTTATATCTTCACTGGCTTGAGAATTGGGATTGGTTTAGCTTGGTTAGCCATTATCGCCGCTGAAATTGTGATGTCAGGTATTGTCGGTATCGGTTTCTTCATCTGGGATGCCTACCAGCAAAACTATATCAGTGAAATTATCTTGGCGGTTATTTATATCGGTGCAGTTGGTTTAATTTTAGATCGGGCGATCGCCTATATCCAAAAATTAATCGCACCTCAATCATAAAAGCCCGTAGGGGCGCATCGCGATGCGCCCCTACCAGAACACATATTAATTTGATGGTAAAAAAATCATGAGTGTATTTGTAGCAGTAGATCAAATTGACAAGGTATTCCCCTTGACTGGCGGTGGAGAATACGTCGCCCTCAAAGGTATCAATTTAGAGATTAAAAAAGGCGAATTTATTTCCTTAATTGGTCACTCTGGCTGTGGTAAGTCAACCCTGTTAAATATGATTGCAGGCTTGGATTTACCGACAGAAGGTATTGTCACCTTAGAGGGACAGCGGATTCAAGAACCAGGGCCCGAACGCATGGTGATTTTCCAAAACTACTCCCTTCTACCTTGGCTAACGGTACGTCAAAATATTGCCTTGGCGGTAGACGAAGTGATGAGCAATGCCTCCAAGGCAGAACGCAAATCAGTAGTAGAAGAACATATCAACTTAGTTGGCTTGAGCCATGCAGCAGATAAAATACCAGGACAACTATCAGGAGGAATGAAACAACGAGTTGCGATCGCCCGTGCTTTAGCAATTCGTCCCAAACTTCTACTCTTAGACGAACCTTTTGGAGCCTTAGATGCCTTAACTAGAGGTAATCTGCAAGAACAGTTAATGCAGATTTGTGAACAGTATCAGATCACTTCGGTGATGGTGACTCACGATGTGGATGAAGCGGTGTTGCTCTCGGATAAAATTGTCATGCTGACTAATGGCCCTAGTTCCAAAATTGGCGGCATCCTCGAAGTAGATATTCCGCGTCCTCGTAAAAGGATGGAAGTAGTTAATCATCCCAGTTACTACAGTTTGCGGAGTGAAATTATTTACTTCCTCAATCAACAAAAACGGATCAAAAAAATCCGCGCCAAGAAAACTACGGCTGTTGCCCGTCATGGCCTAGAAAAAGTCAATTTAGAACTGGGGTTTGTCCCCTTAACCGCTTGCGCTCCTGTGGCTGTGGCTCAGGAAAAAGGCTTTTTTGCTAAACATGGTTTAGATGAAATCAGTTTAGTCAGAGAAACTAGCTGGCGTGGGATTGTGGATGGTATCGAAGGGGGCTATCTAGATGCGGCTCAAATGCCCGCAGGCATGCCCACCTGGTTAACCGCAGGGGGAAATCAAGATCGACCGTTGCCCGTAGTCACGGCGTTAACCATGACTCGTAATGGGAATGGTATTACTTTGGCACAGAAATTTTATGAACAAGGGGTCATTACTGCTGCCCAATACAAACAGAAGTTACTAGCTTTAGATGGGGAAAAACATACTTTAGGTATGGTGCATCCCTCTTCCATGCACAATATCTTATTGCGCTATTGGCTAGCAGCAGGAGGTATCGATCCCGACAAAGATGTCGAACTTAAAACCATCCCGCCAGCCCAAATGGTAGCGGATTTAAAAGCCAAAACAATTGACGGTTATTGCGTTGGAGAACCTTGGAACCTCCGTGCTGCAATGGAAGGACACGGCTTTACCGTTGCCACCGACATGGAAATTTGGCA
>JBEANW010000216.1:0-4284 GCA_041165225.1 Cyanobacteriota bacterium
CTTGGGGTTTTTTGTATAAACCCTCGAAAAGGGGGATTCTGGAAATTAACGAGATGGGGCTTGGGTTAGCTGCTCAACGATCGCATCGAGATCGATCGAATCAGCAAACTTGCGAAACTCATAGCGACCATACAAATTGATGTGCTGCCAAGCAACAGGAGAAATCTGTCTCAAGTCTTCAACCCCTTGAACATCGCCAAGCTGATCTCGATGGTCGAGAACACTAGACAAAATTCTGGCATTATAATAAAGAATGCAATTAGCAATCAAACGTCCGCACTCGCTCCATAGTTGTTGCTCTAACTCAGACTTAAAGCGGAGCTTCCCAAAATTAGCATGAGAGATAGCTCGGCGTAACTGATGATAACTTTCACCTCGATTCAACGCCCGCTGAACATTTTGACGCAACGGTAAAGAGTCAATATAGTCGAGCAGATATAAACTTTTCAAAATATTATCATATTCCCATAAAGCGCGCCTAGTCTTATTTTTCCGCGCATAAGCACTGAGTTTACCAACAATAATACTTTGAGTGGTTTCCTTCACCGCCAGTGAAACCATAATGCGTTGAATATTCTCCCATTCCTCCACAATTAATTCAGTGTTAATTTTACGAATCGGCTTGATGACGCAATCCTTATCATAGTTACTAGGATGTTGAAATCCATATAGAGACTTACTAACCTTGTCATATATATCTTTATAGCGAGGAGCAAATTGATAACCAAATGAATGCAGAATAGCAAAATTAATCTCATTCGTACCGTGGGTATCAGTGGAATGAATATTTGGCTGAATATCAGTCGTATTGTTGAATAAAATATCAAATACAAAATGGCTCTCATGCTCATTAGCCCCAATAATCCTGGCATTAACCGGAATATGGTTAGCAACGAGCGTGTACGAGACAACACCTTTATTCAGTCCAAAATACTTAGGAGAGTGACGTGAATTAATTGTATTAATTCGAGATTCAAATTTCTGTCCATCACTACTAGAATGAAGTAAATTGCCGATATCATAATGATGAAATATCGACAATTCAGCAATCGCATTACTAATGAGGTCGTTTGCATCTTTGAGTGTTTCCAACCGAATAAAGTTTTCCGAGGTAGTGCTAAGAAGTTGATAGCTAATATCAGAGATTTGACCCATCCGACCCATACCCATATTATTACCCCAAGCAATCAAACAAGCAATAATCACATGCTCATCTACAGCTTGTCGATGATAACGTCCTAATACATGCTCGAAAGCTTTGATAAAATGGCAATGCCGATCTACAAAGTGCAGAATACTAGCAATATCAACTTGTTTTAAACTATCAAAGAGCGGTGCATTGATGAGATCGATACCTTGAGGATATAAGAGATTCCAACTAACTTTATTGCGACGCTTCTTAATCTGAAAATGTTCGTTCTCTCCGTCAGCAATGCGACGATTAACTTCACCGATCCGGTTTTCAAGATTTTGCTCAAGTGAGGCTAAATGGTTGATAATTGGCTGGGCTAAAATAGTGAGATTATTACTAATCATTAATTCTTGCTTGTCTTGCCATCTCAGATCGTCAATTAAGTCATCCTCAAGACTCCGAAAATGAATGCTGTTTCGACAAGAGATATCACCCGATTCTAATCCGTTACGAAGTAATCGATAGATTAAAAACTCATAGCGATCTGGAATTAACTGCTGTTCTCGTTCGCAATTCTCGTTTCGAGAGGCTACGCCAACGCTTGTGTAGAGATAACTTACAACAGAAGCTGGGAGACATTCGACTGGAAATAAGTCACTCTGGAATTCCTTGAGTGGCTTACCCTTCTTGAATGCTACTCTCAAGAAATCAATCGCTTCAATTAATGTATCCTGAGCCAGTGTTGTAGTAAATTCAACTGTTAAGATTATCTGTCGCAAATGCAACTTAAACTGATGAGCTAATCGATCGATGTGTTCCCATTGAAATGCAGTTTCGTCAAAACTGACTATCTTCGCCATTCGATCGGCAACAACGATTAACTTTTGACGTGGTAGAATCCCAAACATATTAGATTGAACCGTCTTAAAAGGTGTATCTGCTTCAATACTTTCATCTGTCAATACCTTGAGCACCTGTCCGGCTTTTTGAAAATTTTCATTAATCTCAAGATGACATTCGTATAAACGTTCTTTGGCAACACTTTTAGCTTCATCGCTATAATGCCTCACTTTGGAGATTAAACAGTTAATTAAATTGTCCGAGCGTTGCTGATATCGATGATGAGCAAAACAGATAATATAAATATATGCTGTCCATTTATTCAGTTGTTTCAATCTGGCAACGGAGTAATAACCGACTAACGCAGCATAATATTTAATACTCTCATTGGAGATCTCCATCTCTGGCAATAAGCTTTCAGCGATCGTGTAGAGTAAATATAATCGCTCGCCTCTTTGAATCTCATACTTAGTCTCTTTGAGACTAAAATTTCTCGGCTCTTGTTTGAGGTGTGTAATCTCATACAAGCCAGGTGATTCTTCTAATAGTTTTTCAAAGGCTTCTAGCTCAGATGCTTGCAATCGATCGCGTACAATCTTTATTAATCTATTGTGCTCGGAAGTCAAAGCCTGACTAACGATATCTTGCATCAAGGTATAACCTGGGATCGCAATCTTTCGATCTGTGAGATAATTGACAAGTTCGCGAAACACATAAACAGGTTTGCTGTAAACCTTTGCCGATTGTTGTGCTTTCTGTTCGAGTTCTTGGCGTTCTTCTTTCCCACAAAGATGATAGCGATGGAGTTCGAGGATTAATTTCTGTTGTTTGAGCCTAGTCTGTTTGTCAATTACTTTGATTCCACCGATCTGTCTGGAATTAAAATATTGTTCGATAATATATTGAAAATCGTTTTCAACCTCATCAAATGTAAATATGAAGAATAGATGCTTGGCTCTGAAGTATCCTAATTGAAGAATAAAATATACTTGAGATTTAATTGAGCCAAATATTTCTAGAATCTCTAAATCCGATTGTGATAGTGTGAAGTATTCAATTTGTTCTTCACGGGTAAATTTAGGTCGAGCGTAAATACTCTCAATTTCATCAGTAGCCAGAATCTTCAACCGCTTGTCCTTGCGGGTAACTTCAGTACCTTCATCTTTCATTTTGGCTACTCATTATTCAATTTTATGAGTCTCAGAAAGTACACTTTCTGGGACATTCTTTAATTATGTCTCTTTCCATGTCTCAAAATACCTTTCTCTTAACCTTTAAGGCATAATGAGACGTAAATACATCTACAGGTGTTTGTATGGCTTTGGTTGGGTACGCAAGAGTTAGCTCGTCTGGGCAGAGTCTTGATGTTCAGTTACAGAAACTCAAACATTGCGACAAGATCTATCAAGAAACACAAAGTGGTACCAACCAGCAGCGTTCTCAGCTTGCTGCTTGTCTGGAATATGTCAGAGATGGCGATACGTTGATTGTGTCGCGGTTAGATCGGTTAGCTCGCTCCACTCTTCACCTTTGCACGATCGCTGATGCGCTCCAGCGCAAAAATGTCGCTTTGCAGGTTCTCGACCAAAGTATTGATACGTCTGATGCTACGGGTCGTCTGCTGTTTAATATGCTGGCAGCGATCGCTGAATTTGAAACTGAACTCCGCTCTGAGCGTCAGCTAGATGGCATTAATAAGGCAAAAGAGTTGGGTGTCAAATTTGGGAGGAGTAAACGATTATCTCCTCAACAGGTTGTGGAGCTTCAACTTCAACGCCAACAGGGTGTTCTGATTAAAATCTTGATGAAGGACTTCGATCTTTCAAAAGCGAGTGTCTATCGTTACCTTGGATCGTCTAGTTCGGAAGTACTATAAAACTCAGAATCCCCCTTTTCGAGGGTTTATACAAAAAACCCCATAATATACCCAGATAGAACAAAATAACTAACTTACAGCCAGCGAAAATTGCTCGCAAATTTCATACCATTCAACCTCGATCCTGCACACCCAAACACCATCCACCGTTCCTCAATCTTTCCCCGCACTCTCTCTCATCTTTGCCATCCCACCCTCGTCCCAACCGTCCGCCGCCTGATGCCACCCAACTCGCCCCATATCCCTAGACCATCCCACCCCCCAATCAAAGGCGAGCAAGACACCGCACCGCGCTACGCGCTCCCATTCGCACAGCGAATGGCGGTGTTTTGCTCGTTGGGGGTGTCCCCCAAGCCCCCAACTTCTTTCGATAAAATGACCAAATATATCAGCAGCGATAAAGTTCGCGACATTCAACAAGCACTCCGAGCTAAAT
>JBEANW010000217.1:0-3523 GCA_041165225.1 Cyanobacteriota bacterium
CGGAACTGTATATTGAAGAAGGCGATCGCGTTACTAAAGGACAAGTGATGGCACGGATGGAGAGCGATCGCTTACAGGCTGAGGTTAAGCAATATCAAGCGATCGTCCAAAAAGCTCAAGCAAACTTGGCTCAAGTTAAAGCAGGAAGTCGTCCTGAAGCGATCGCGGCGGCTCAGGCGAGAGTCGCCACGGCTCAAGCGAATGTAGCTATGGCTCAGGCGAAATTAAAACGTACCCAAGCAGAAAAACGGCGCAATCAAGTATTAGTGCAACAGGAAGTAATTACAGTTAACGCCTTTGAAGAATTTGCCAGCCAGGAAACCGAAGCACAAGCTGGTTTAGCAGCAGAATTAGCCCAACTTGCCGAACAACAGCAGAACTTAGCAGAAACCCAGCGGGGTTCAAGAGTTGAAGAAATCGCTCAAGCAGCAGCAGAAGTAGCAGAAGCCGAAGCCCAACTAGCTTCAGTCCAAATTCAGTTAAATAAAACCACCGTGCGCGCTCCCTTTGCAGGGATTATTACCCGTCGCTATGCTGAAACAGGAGACTATGTAGACTCCTCCACCGCAGCCTCAGAAACCGAAGGGGCGACTTCTACTTCCATCGCCGAATTGGCTAGCGGGTTAGAAATTGAAGCAAAAGTCCCCGAAGCTAGTATTGGTCAAATTAAGCTGGGTCAACCTGTCAATATTCAGGTCGATACTTATGGCAATGAAACCTTTGAGGGTAAGGTACGTTTAATTGCTCCCAGAGCAGTGAAAGAAAATAATGTTACTTTTTTTCGGGTCAAGGTTGCCCTCGTCACAGGACAAGACAAACTCCAGTCGGGCATGAATACTCGACTAACTTTTAAGGGAGAACCGATTGCAAATGCCATTACGATTCCTCTGGCGGCGGTAGTGACCCAGGCTGACGGGCAAACAGGGGTTTATCTAGCTGGGACAGAAGGCAAGGAGCAGTTTAAAGCAATCAAATTAGGCACTACGACTGGCGATCGCGTGCAAATTTTAGAGGGTTTAACCAAAGGCGATCGCATTTTTACTACTCCCCCAGCAAACGTCACTATTGAAGGGGTGGATACAGTTGGTTTTTAATAGATTTTAATTTTTAATTATTAAAATATGAAACTTCTAGAAAGTATTGAAATGGCGGTTAAAACCTTAACTGCCAATAAATTCCGCACTGCTTTAACCATGTTAGGGGTGATCATTGGCAATACTTCTGTGATTGCAGTGGTAGCAATTGGACAGGGGGCAACGCAGTTTACTCAGCAGCAGTTGGAGGCGTTTGGCCCCAATCAACTAACTGTTTATGCTACTCAAGGAAATAACACAGGGTTGAGTAACGAAGCAGCGCAAATAGTTCTATCCGATCTGACCGCCATTGTCGAACAAGCTTCTGCCGTCAAAGAAGTTGCCCCCCAAATTAGCAGTAACCTGCGGGTAGCTTATCAGGGAAGTTCTATCAGTTCCGACGTGATGGGAACAACTCCAGGCATCCTTCATGTGCGTAATCTTCAACTCCAAAAAGGTAATTTTTTCACTGCCATCGATGAACAACAGAATAGTCAGGTAGCAGTTTTGGGGGGAGCGATCGCCACTAAACTATTTAAAAATCAAAATCCTCTGGGTAAAACACTGCAAATTAATGGCTTGAGTTTTCAAGTAGTGGGATTAATGGCGGCCAAAGGTTCTTCTTTAGGAGTTAACCCCGATGAAACGGTTTATATTCCCATCACGACGATGGCGGAACAACTGGTGGGAACTAGCAGTCCCAATGGGATTCCCCTCGACTTTTTAGAATTTTCGGCACAAGATCAAGACTCGATCCGTACTGCTGCTTTTCAGGTGACTAATATTTTGACCCGCAGACATGGCAAAAAAGATTTCACTATTTATGCCAACAAGTCTATTCAAGATTTAATGGCAAAAATCACTACTGCCCTCAGTTTAGTCTTAACGGCGATCGCTGGTATTTCCTTGTTCGTGGGGGGGATTGGCATTATGAATATTATGCTAGTTTCCGTTAAGGAACGTACTCAAGAAATTGGTTTACGTAAAGCGATCGGCGCAACTCAAGAGGCGATTTTAACGCAGTTTTTAATTGAATCTATTATTGTTTCTGTTGTTGGTGGCGCGATCGGTACAGGAATTGGGGTTGGTGGCATTCTCCTGGTGGGTATTTTTAGCCCAGTGCCAACAGTTATACCCATCGGCGCAATTATTCTCGCCACAGGAGTTTCTGGAACTATTGGTTTGGTTTTTGGGGTGATTCCTGCTAAACAAGCTGCTCAACTTGAGGCGATCGCTGCTTTACGGAGTTAATTGATTAATTAATGCGATCGCTCTGGGAAATCTTGGTTTAGTTGCGATCGCCTGTGTTTTACTGCAAAATCTCAATAATCTTGTTGACTACTTCCTCTAGCTTTTCTGTCTTTAATTGACCTGCTCTGTAGAGAATGATTCTCTGATCAGCGGTAAATAAGCGGTTGGGACGAATATTACTATTTTTGTTTAATCCGCCACTGCTAAAGTCTTCATTTTCTAGCGCCACAGCATAGTTATCTGACATCAATTGACTAGTGATCTGACAAAGAATTAAATCATCTCCTGTTAGTTTAGCAACAACTAATGCTGGACGACGTTTGGCTTGGCTTAAGTCGGAGAAGGGGAAAGGAACAATAACTACATCTCCCTTTATAAATGTTGCCATGCTTCATCTTCCTCTGGAGTTGACCAATCAAAAGCTAATAGCGATTCACTTAAAATAGTAGTTTCTAGTTTTTCATTTTGATTAAAGAAGATTGCTAAGGTTTCTTCTGTATGCTCTAGTCTGAATTGATGTTTATATTTAATATACTGAACATAGTTCAATACCTCTGGTATTAATGATTCGGGGATTGCTTCAATTTCAGTTAAAAGAGATTCTTTAGGGTTCATGGCTTTAACTCGTGAATAAAATTACCCTTCTAGATTGAGTTTATACAAATATAGACCTATTGTGTCTTTTGCTGGTGGTGCGATCGCTGCTTTACGTAGTTGATTGATTAATGCGATTTCACGGCTATGAACATCGAAGGCTAACTAAACTCATTGCTCATTGAAAAGAGCTATAAATAGTAATTGCTTATTGATAATTGTTTAATTGTGATCGCTGTTATACATGACATGGATTTAGAAACCCTCCTAGAAAAACTCGATATAGGCGAAAGCCAAGATTTTGAGTGCAAAACTGCTGAAGATAATGTACCAAAAGACGCTTGGAAAACTATCTCTTCTTTTGCCAATACGGAAGGAGGGTATATTGTTCTTGGTGTGGCAGAGAAAAAGAGTCAGTTTCAAGTTACTGGTGTCAACAATCCTAAAAGACAACTTAAAGATTTTTGGGACAACCATAATAATTCTCAAAAACTCAGCGTTCCTATTTGCAGTGAGTCTGATGTAACCGTCGAAGAAATTGACGATAAATTTCTCATCATTATTAAAGTTCCCAAAGCAACTCGTACCCAGCGTCCCGTGTACAT
>JBEANW010000218.1:0-13633 GCA_041165225.1 Cyanobacteriota bacterium
TCCAGAATGATTTAAAGCAGTTTCGATGTTTTTGATAATTTGTCGAGTCTGGGTATAGGGATCTCCTAGGCCAATAATTTTTCCCTGCTCATTAGTGGCAGTAGTACCCGAAACATGTATATAGTTATCAACTTTAACGGCTCTAGAATAACCTACTAGATCTTCCCAAGGAGAGTGGGTACTGAAATTGATTCGTTCCACGTTTCTATGATGTTTATTTTAAAAAAGTTTTTATGTTAGCTAAACTTTACTCCTTTTAGACCCAAAATTGACGAAATTTAACAACCGAACAGGAGTAGTTTGGGAAGTCGCCTTTAGAGCTAAATTCAATCATATTTGTAGTGGAAGGTTTTAAACTTGTATATAGCAATTCTCAGAATCATGAGGTACTGCTTTTCCCTTTTCCCTTCTTACGAAGTTTGCGACGCGAAGCTAGTCCTTTAGGGCTCAACGGGACGGCGGCTTTTGAGTAAGAGTACTCTTACCAGGTCAGCTTTTTTGTATGAAGCTTCATATTTGCGAAGCTTATCCTTTAGGACAAAAAACGTGACCGTCAAAACGCGCCTTGGGAACCCCCGCAATATGCGGAGCGGTATCCTTTAGGACGCAACTTCGCGCTTTCCCCTTTTCCCTTTCCCCTTTCCCCTTTCCCCTTTCCCCATATGAATAACCCCAGTCAAAAATCTCGTAAAAAATCTCGTAAAAAATATAATATTGTTACTTTCGGTTGCCAGATGAATAAAGCTGATTCTGAGCGGATGGCGGGAGTACTGGAACATATGGGTTTTGAGGCCGCCGATGACCCAGAGGGAGCAGACTTGATTCTCTACAATACCTGCACTATTCGCGACAACGCCGAGCAGAAAGTTTATTCTTATCTAGGGAAACAGGCAAGACGGAAACATCAAGAACCAGGGTTAACCTTAGTGGTGGCAGGATGTGTCGCCCAGCAGGAAGGGGAGCAGCTATTACGTCGAGTCCCTGAATTAGATTTAGTGATGGGGCCTCAACACGCTAACCGCCTAGAAGAACTCTTGGAACAGGTTTTTGATGGCAATCAGGTGGTTGCGACTGACCCCATGCAGATCTTTGAAGATATTACGAAACCTCGTCGTGATAGTGATGTAACAGCTTGGGTTAATATCATCTATGGTTGCAATGAACGTTGTAGCTACTGTGTGGTGCCTAATGTGCGGGGGGTGGAACAATCTCGGACTCCTGAAGCGATTAGGGCGGAAATAGAAGAATTGAGCAGACAAGGGTATAAAGAAATTACCCTGTTGGGACAAAATATTGATGCTTACGGACGAGATTTACCAGGTATTACTCCAGAAGGCAGACACCAAAATACCCTCACGGATCTCCTCTACGATATTCACGATATTCCTGGAATCGATCGCCTGAGATTTTCCACTAGCCATCCCCGTTACTTTACCCCCAGGCTAATTAAGGCTTGTCAAGAATTACCGAAAGTTTGTGAACACTTTCATATTCCCTTCCAATCAGGAGATAACGAGATCCTCCAAGCTATGAAGCGAGGATACACTCACGAAAAATATCGTCAGATCATTGCCACCATCAGAGAATATATGCCAGATGCCTCCATCACTGCTGATGCAATTGTGGGTTTTCCTGGAGAAACGGAAGCCCAGTTCCAAAATACCCTGAAGTTAATCGAAGATCTGGAATTTGATCTTGTTAATACCGCTGCCTATTCTCCCCGTCCAGGTACTCCCGCTGCCCTGTGGGATAATCAATTGAGCGAAACTGAGAAAAGCGATCGCCTTCAGCGATTAAACCGTCTGGTATCCGTCACGGCGGAATCTCGCTCTCAGCGTTACTTAGGACAAGAGGTAGAAGTGCTAGTGGAAGCCCAAAATACCAAGCTGCCCACCCAATTATTGGGTCGTACTAGAACCAACCGCTTAACCTTCTTTCCTGGCAAGATTGAAGAATTAAAAGGCAAAACAGTTAAAGTGAAAATTCAGGAAGCCCGCGCCTTTAGCATCACTGGAGAATTAACTTCAGTCAACAGTTAACAGTCAACAGTAATCAGTTAGCAGTAATCAAAATTATGACTCAATCAACTATTAGTAATGAACAACACAAGCAAAAAATGCAGCGTCGCCAGGAGGTGCAGCAACAGCGTCTGGCGGAGAAAACCGAAGAGAAAGGGTTGATTATTGTCAATACGGGCAATGGTAAAGGGAAAACCACCGCAGCTTTGGGAATGGTTATGCGATCGCTGGGACATGGATACAAAGTGGCGATCGTTCAGTTTATCAAGGGTGCTTGGGAACCTGCGGAAAAGGCAGTACTGGGTAAATGGTCAGATCAGCTAGAGTTTCACGCTATGGGGGAAGGTTTTACCTGGGATACCCAAGATCGGGAACGGGATATTGAGAAAGCAACGGCTGCTTGGGCAACCAGTTTAGAATATATTATCAATCCTGAATATCGCTTAGTATTGCTAGATGAGATTAATATCGCTCTGAAACTAGGATATTTAGACGTAGACACAGTAATTGCAGGTTTAACTCGTAAACCCGAAGATTCTCACGTAATATTGACGGGAAGAGGTGCGCCAGAAAAGTTGATTGCGATCGCCGATCTGGTAACAGAAATGTCTTTGGTCAAACATCCTTTTCGGGAACAAGGAGTTAAGGCTCAACCAGGTATTGAATTTTAGATCGCTGTTCAATAATTGATAATTTAGATAATTAATTAATGAGTAGTACAACCTCTAATAAGGGGATTCAAATTTGGCTGGAACGTTCGATCTCAGCTCTATTTCTGCCAGGGCAAGTCATAGTTCACTTATTAAAGGGCAAAATCCATCGCCAAAATACCATCGAACAGATGAAGATTGTCGGGCCAGATTCCTTGATGATTGCCCTGGTGACATCAGCTTTTGTGGGGATGGTGTTTACCATTCAGGTTGCCCGTGAGTTTCTCAATTTTGGCGCGGTGCAAGCCATTGGGGGAGTTTTAGCTCTGTCGCTCGGTCGCGAATTAGCTCCTGTATTAACCGCTGTGGTACTGGCGGCTAGGGTCGGTTCGGCATTTGCGGCGGAAATTGGCACGATGAAAGTTACCGAACAAATTGATGCGCTTTATGTCTTGAAAAGTGATCCCATTGATTATCTGGTAATTCCTCGTCTGATTGCCTGTTGCGCCATGTTGCCCGTCTTAACCATTATGTCTCTGGTTATGGGTCTAATCGGGGGAATCTTCGTGGCTGAGTTTTTTTATGGCATTTCCCAATCCGTCTTTCTTGAATCAATCAAGTCTTTTTTACAGCTTTGGGATCTCATTAGTGCCTTAATTAAAGCAGTGATGTTTGGAGGCATTATTGCCATTATTGGCTGTAGCTGGGGTTTGACTACTAGTGGCGGTGCTAAAGGAGTGGGAGAATCTACCACCACCGCCGTAGTTATGGCGTTGATTGCGATTTTTATCACTAACTTTTTTCTCTCTTGGATTATGTTCCAAGGTTTAGGTCGTCAGTTTTTGAGCTAATAATCAACTTTCTGACCACCGCAACGCCGTAAATACTAGCTAACCAACCTGAGTTAGAATAAGGCTCGTTGTAAAATAGGGTTAATCATCAATTATATTAAGCCTCGCCACTAAAATCAGACCATGATCACTAACCTAGAAGCAGAAAATTCTACTGAAATTATTGAACTTGCACCAGACTTTAAAATTCCTGGCTTTTTGATGTTGATCGCGGTGGGATTTGCTTGGGTTTCCCTCTGGCTAGGGTTCGCGATCGCCATTTTAGGTTTGTTTTTAACTATCCAAACCATCTTAATTAGATTACAGTTTACCGATCAGGCTCTCAATGTCTTGCGTTCAGGAAAAATAATTCGTAGTTTTCCCTATAGTGATTGGTTAAACTGGGAGATATTTTGGTCGCCAGTTCCCATCCTGTTTTATTTCAAAGAGGTTAAGAGTATTCATTTTCTGCCGATTATTTTTAATGCTAAAACTCTGGCGGATTGCTTACACAAGCACTATCCTCAGAAGAAAAACTAGAAAAACCAACTAAATTTAACCCGTTAAGCAGCAATCTTTCTATTCTCTGTAGACAAATTAGACAAATTATTTTAACTAGCTTGGCATAGTCATGAACTCTGAAATTCCTTCTATTCCTGAATCTGAAAATTCTGAAACGACTGAAACTACGATTTTTGAATCTGATCAATCCTCAGATGCCCTGCAATTAGATGTAGATGAGCAGAACTCCAAAGTAACACCTGAAGTAACATCAGATGTTGTCGATGATCATGATCCACAGTTGGTAGATCAGCGATCGCCTGTTACCGTCGAGCCTGAATCAGTAATAGATCCATTGGAGGAACTGGAGGAACTCTTGGAATTTGAGTTGCCTACTGCTACAACGACGGAACAGACTTCCGAAGATAATCATGATCTCGATGATCAACCAGTCAAAGCAGCAGAATTGTTCGTCGATACTTGGTTAGATGAGTCTGATCCGCTCCAGGAGGATAATCCTGTAACTCCCTCCACTAGGGATGAAGTTGAGCAGCTAAAACAGCTAAAAACCGAGCTACAGCAAGAAATTGCTGAATTAAAAGCCCACAAGGAACAATTGCTATTGCATCAGGTTCGAGAAGCCCAAGAAAACCTGGGACGGATGATTGAGGAAGGAACTAAGGAACTAAGAGAGCGTAAAACAGCCTTGCGAATTGAAATTGAAAAATTAGAACGTCGCCAGGAAAGACTCAACCAAGAAATGCGGAGTAACTTCGCAGGCTCATCGAAAGAATTGGCAATTAGGGTTCAAGGTTTCAAAGAATATTTGGTTGGTAGTCTCCAAGATTTAGCCTCCGCTGCGGACAAGCTAGAATTAGTCCGTACAGGAGAACCTGCACCAAGAAGTAGAGAACGGATCAGAGACTTAGAAGATCCTCGAAGAGAAGGCAGAGAATCTAGAGAAGGTAGAGATCGCGATCGAACTAGAAACCGAGACAGAAATCTGCGTGGCAATGAGCCAGCTAGAACTGGCACTAGAACTGGACAAGGCAATCGCCCTGCTCAAGCACAATTTTCAGAACCTACCTTTGCTGATCAAAGTAGACGCATTCGTCAGCTTTTAGATAAATACTGCAACAGTCCAGACTATTATGGTTCCCCCTGGCAGTTACGTCGCACCTTTGACCAAACTCAGGCGAAAAAAGTTCAAGACTGGTTTTTCTCCCAAGGAGGCAGAGGTGCTATAGATAGCACTGGTAGCCGTCTCCAAAATATTTTGATTGCTTCTGCCACTGTTTCTATTCTTCATGACTTATATCGCGATCGCACTCAAGTTCTAGTCCTAACGGATACTCCAGAAAATCTAGGAGAATGGCGCAAAGGCTTAGAAGATTGCCTGGGTATATCCCGTCAAGATTTTGGTACCAATCGCGGGGTAGTACTGTTTGATTCCCCTGATATTTTAGTGCAACGTGCCGAGCGCCTCCTGGCGGACAAATTATTACCAGTAATTATCATTGATGAAACGGAAGAACAGTTAAACTTATCGGTACTCAAATTCCCGATTTGGTTAGCTTTTGCCTCTAGCAATAAATCTCGCTCGGCTAATTATCTCTATTGATGGATGAAATTGAAGGATTAAGTAGGGCAAAAAGCCGTTAAACTGGTGCTAAATATTTAATTTTTTTTAATCTTCTTAATAAAATCATGACTTCTAGTTTTGCCCTTAGCGCCTTGCTGGTTCTGGCTGCTTACCTATTAGGATCGATTCCCACAGGATATATAGTCGCTCGCTATACCCAAGGAATCGATATCCGTGAACATGGTTCAGGCTCTACAGGAGCAACTAACATTTTGCGTACAGTGGGCAAACCTGCTGCGGTCATTGTCTTAGCGATCGATTTGCTCAAAGGCTCTTTGGCTTTAGCTTTGGTTAATTTGGTTTATGCTTATGCACCCGATCTACTTCCTGGCACTTGGCACCCTTGGATTATTATGGGTGCAGCATTGGGGGCAATTATTGGACATAGTAAGTCAATTTGGCTAAACTTCACTGGCGGAAAATCCGTGGCGACAACCTTGGGAGTTTTATTGGTCATGAATCCCCTGGTGGCATTGGGAACTTTAGCTAGCTTTGGCATTGTTTTAGGCATCTCCCGCATCGTTTCCCTCAGTTCCATCTGTGGAGCGATCGCCGTTAATATTCTGATGTTAGTATTGAACCAGCCTGTAGCTTTTTCGGTCTTCGCTGCCTTGGCGGGTTCTTATGTGATTCTGCGCCACAAAACTAATATTCAGCGTTTAATGGCTGGTAATGAGCCTAAAATTGGTCAAGCATTATAAATAAATGCCAGGTTTTTGATTTGAATCTTGCTCATAGATCCCTCTTGGTTAATTGGCGATCGCTTTGTGCAAACCTTCCATAAATATTAAGAAAATTGATAATTCACCATTACTCAGGCTACTAATCATTATCGATATTGCTTTTATTAGTTAATCTTAAAGATGGGCAAGCACTTTGCTGTTGACTTTTTTATCAACAATTGAGAAAATAGAAATATAGAGCGTAGAATCGAAACTAATTGCTCAACCAGTGTTTAAAACTAAACTATTTTCTACTCTATTAATTATTAATTGAGGCATTCATGGCAAGTCGCGCAAATACTTCAAATACTTCTAGCGGTACTTCTAGCAATACTGGCAATTCGGATAAAGAGAAAGCTCTGGGCTTAGTTTTAAAGCAAATCGAGCGTAACTTTGGTAAAGGGGCAATTATGCGCCTGGGGGATGCTGCTCAAATGAGGGTAGAAACCATTCCTAGTGGAGCATTGACCCTAGATGTTGCCTTGGGAGGGGGGTTGCCTAAAGGTAGAATCATTGAAATATATGGGCCCGAAAGTTCAGGGAAAACAACACTTGCCCTTCATGCGATCGCCGAAACCCAGAAAGCAGGAGGAGTAGCTGCCTTTGTCGATGCCGAGCATGCTTTAGATCCGACCTATTCCGCAGCCTTGGGAGTTGATATTGGGAATCTTCTGGTAGCCCAGCCAGATAATGGAGAATCGGGGTTAGAAATTGTCGATCAGTTAGTGCGATCAGCCGCCGTAGATTTAGTGGTCATAGATTCTGTAGCTGCATTAACTCCCCGTGCCGAGATTGAAGGAGAAATGGGGGATAATCAAGTCGGCTTACAGGCGCGTTTAATGAGTAAAGCCTTAAGAAAAATTGCGGGTAACATTGGTAAATCGGGAGCCACGGTAATCTTCCTTAATCAATTACGGCAGAAGATTGGGATTAGCTATGGCAGCCCTGAAGTAACTACTGGTGGTAACGCCCTCAAGTTTTATTGTTCGGTGCGTTTAGATATTCGTCGGATACAAACCCTCAAGAGAGGCAATGAAGGGATGTATGGGATTCGTGTCAAAGTTAAGGTTGCCAAAAACAAAGTTGCACCTCCTTTTCGGATTGCTGAATTTGATATTATCTTTGGCGAGGGAATTTCCACCGTTGGCTGTCTGTTAGATTTAGCAGAAGACTTAGATATTGTCATCCGTAAAGGAGCTTGGTATAGCTACAAGGGCGAGAATGTTGGTCAAGGTAGAGACAACACAATTAACTACCTCAAAGAAAATCCAGAGGTAGCAGCAGAAATAGAAGCGAAAGTGAGAGCTGACATGAAGGAAGGCAAAAATGCCACCGCATCTCCTAAAGCCTTTGATGATCATGCGGATTTTGAAGAGGAAGAGGAATAATAGTCACAGAATAAATCTAATATACGGCGATCGCTTTCTGTTGAGCGATCGCCTATTTATTAAAAAAGCTCTAAGCCTTAGTAGCTATCGAGTTTAATACCCCCACACCCTAACCCCTAACACAACCCAAGTCTCTCGCTATATTCGAGAATTGGTATTAATACCTTTTCTGATTGCAGCTTATAGCTTACGGCTTACGGCTTATAGCTAGGGGCTTCGCCCCTTTATTAAAAGCTTCTTTATTTTTGCCGAAAGTCCAATGTAGAATTATCTGTAGAACTCAACAAAGAAGATGTAGCAGTAGCAAGATCTTTAATTCTTGCTTAGTTCTGTCAACTTTTTTTCAAAATCAGCTCATGAAAGATCCACTCACTATACTCGTAGTTTCAACTCCTGTGGGTTTAATTGGCTCTGGAAAGGCGGGGGGTGTGGAACTAACGATCAAAAATATTGTCAGTAATTTATCCGCCAGAGGTCATTTGATTGATGTGGTTGCCCCATCAGGCTCCGAGATTATCTGTCGAGATTTACACCTAATTGAAGGCAATTTTACTGATCTAGCACAAAATGCTACGGATCAAGACACAGTTGTCATACCTGACAATTCGGTTTTAGAGAAAATGTGGGACTACGCCTACCGAGTGCAACATAATTATGATTTGCTGGTTAACTTTGCCTATGACTGGCTTCCTCTATACCTAACCCCTTTCTTTGAACGCCCTATTGCTCACTGGATCAGCATGAGTTGTATTTCCCCAGTGATGAATCGCATGGTTAGTAAGACGACTAAAATGTTTCCCAACACCTTAGCAGTTAATACCCGCTCGTCAGCCAATACTTTTCGAGCCAAGGAAAGATTACTGATTATGGGCAAAGGGATCAATCTGCAACAATACACTTTTGTCGAGCAACCTAAGACCCAAAATTTAGCCTGGGCTGGTCGCATTTCCCCAGAGAAAGGTCTAGATGATGCCATTGAAGCTGCTATTCTAGCTGGCAAAAAACTTGATATATTTGGCGTTATTCAGAATCATGATTATTGGCAAGCTATTCAAAATAAGTACCCTTCATCGGCTTACAATTATTACGGGTTTCTGCCAACTTCAGATTTTCAATCAAAGTTAGGTAACTGTACTTGTTTATTAATGACTTCTCACTGGATTGAAGCTTTTGGCAATGTGGTAATTGAAGCTTTAGCCTGTGGAGTACCCGTTGTAGCTTATGATCAGGGGGGGCCAGCCGAAATTATTGAACATGGAGTGACAGGATGGTTAGTAGAGCATAAATCGATCGCCGCATTGTCCGAAGGGTTGCAAAAAATTGGGCAAATTGATCGTTATAGCTGTCGCATGTCAGTGGAAAAGAAATTTTCTCTTAGTGCTTTCGCAGATCGCATTGAGCTTTGGTTTCAAGATGTTTCCCAATCAAAGTTAGCTAATAAAAAATAGATTTATGTTTGAAGGTATTTTCATGCCTACGGTTTTGATCGTAATTAATTTAATTTTAATTCTGAATTTAATTAAAACGCAAAAAAAACTCATTACTCAACAGCATGATTTCCAAGATGAGGTTAAAAAATCTTTTCAGGCATCTACTCAACTGTTTAATGCTGAACTCAAAAGAGTAAATGAAGTCAGTGTGGCACAAATTGAGTCCCTCTTTTCGATCTTCTCCACCTTGAAACCGCAGTTACCCCTACCCACCACCAGGGGTTGGGCTGCCTCACCAGATTTGTTAAAAGAGATTATTTCCTTAACTCATCGTCAAAAACCGCAGTTGGTAGTGGAAGCTTCTAGTGGTGTTTCCACCCTAATCATTGCTTATTGTTTACAGCGACTTGGAACAGGCAAATTGATTTCTTTGGAGCATGAGGAAAAATTTGCCCAGGCTACTCAAAATAATTTGTTACTTCATGGTTTGGACGATGTTGCTACGGTTATTTATGCGCCCCTAGTGGAAGTGGAAATTAACGGTGCTAAATGGCTTTGGTACGATCTGACTAAGGTGGAAATTCCTGGGGCGATCAATCTGTTGATTGTGGATGGGCCACCAGGAACGACTCAAAAACTGGCTAGATACCCAGCCGTACCTATGCTGCACGAGAAACTTAGCAGTGATGCAATTATTCTGTTAGATGATGGTGCTAGGGCTGATGAAAGACGAATTGTTGAACAATGGATGGAAGAGTTCAAGATGTCTAACTCTGAGTATCTACCTTTAGAAAAAGGCGCTTATTTAATTCATAACTGACGTTAAGCACTGATTGATTTGTGAAGATCGGGAAAAGGGAAAAGGGAAAGGGGAAAAGAGCAAGTCAAGTGTGTAAATTTTGTTTAGGTACTTATAAAAATTTCAGTGCTGCAAATCCCAGCACTAACACTGCCAAAAATCCCCAAGCTACCCAATCAAAGTATTTTTCAATCCAATCTTTGAGAGATTCTCCACCCCAAAAGATCAAGCCCCCCACGAGGAAAAAGCGAAAGCTACGTCCTAGAACCGAAGCTAAAAAGAACTGCCAAATATCAAATTTGAATACTCCAGAAGCGATGGTAAATACTTTATAAGGAATTGGCGTAATAGCTGCTGCTAAAACCCCCCAAAAACCCCAAGTATCGTATAGCCCTTTGACTTTCTCAAAAACCGCTTGATCTGGATCGTAAAGATCTAAGATTGGTTGACCAATGGTATCAAAAGCAAAAAAACCAATGGCATAGCCAGCTAATCCACCTAAAACTGAACCAACACTACAAATTAAAGAGAATTGAAAAGCTGCTGCGGGTTGCCCGACAGCCAAGGCAATGAGCAAGACATCTGGAGGAATCGGAAAACAAGAAGATTCGGCAAAAGCCAAGATAAATAAGGCCCAACTGCCATAAGGCGTTTCACTCCAACCCGTAACCCACTTATAAGCTTTTCTCAGCATGAATTGTTACTTCAAATTAAAACTAACTTTAAATACTAATCGGAATAATCGAAAAAAACAAAAAAAAGGTGAGATTGACTCACCTTAAATCTAGAATCGTATTGGGAAAAGCCTAACTAAAGATTAATAGCTGGGCTAACCATTTTGCGATCGCTGTAGCTTAATACTTATAAGTATCAGTTTTGAAAGGACCATTTAGAGGCACATTGATGTACTTAGCTTGTTCTTCGGTAAGTTGAGTGATTACACCGTCAAAACCTGCCACCATGTAGCGAGCTACTTCTTCATCCAGGTGCTTAGGTAATACTTCTACAGTAATTGCACCAGCTTTTTCGGCTGCTGGCTTGTCAGCAAACTTGCGTTCGTATAAGAACATTTGCGCCAATACTTGGTTCGCAAAAGAACCATCCATAATTCTGGAAGGGTGACCAGTGGCATTACCCAAGTTAACCAAACGTCCTTCAGATAACAGCAGCAAGAAATCTTGAGGATCGTCGCTACGGTATACCTGATGTACTTGAGGCTTAACCTCTTCCCAACGCCATTGCTTACGCATGAAGGCAGTGTCAATTTCGTTATCGAAGTGACCGATGTTGCAAACTACTGAACCCTTTTTCAAACTAGAGAGCATATTGGCATCGCAGACATTGAAGTTACCAGTGGCAGTAACAACCATATCTAAAGTACCCAGTAAGTCTTTGTTAATGCTGTTCACTGTACCGTCATTAACACCATTAATGAAGGGAGATACCACTTCAAAACCGTCCATACAAGCCTGCATCGCGCAGATGGGATCAACTTCTGCAACTTTGACGATCATGCCTTCTTGCTGTAGGGAAGCAACGGAACCCTTGCCCACATCACCGTAACCAATGACGAGAGCTTTTTTACCAGCCATCAAGTGATCTAAACCACGTTTGATAGCATCGTTTAAACTGTGACGACAACCGTACTTGTTATCGTTCTTGGTTTTAGTAACGGCATCGTTAACGTTAACCGCAGGAATTTTCAACTCGCCATTTTCGAGCATTTCCCAGAGACGGTGAACTCCAGTAGTGGTTTCTTCTGTAACACCATGAATTTTTTCGAGCATCTGAGGATACTTTTCGTGGATATGACCAGTCAAGTCACCACCGTCATCTAAAATCATGTTGGCATCCCAAAGATCGCCATTTTGGTTGTAGCAAGTTTGCTCAATACACCACATGTATTCTTCTTCGGTTTCCCCTTTCCAAGCATAGACGGGAATGCCAGCAGCAGCGATCGCCGCCGCGGCATGATCCTGAGTTGAAAAGATATTACAAGAAGACCAGCGTACTTCACCACCCAATTCAATTAGGGTTTCGATTAAAACTGCCGTTTGAATGGTCATGTGAATACAGCCGATGATCTTGGCACCTTGTAAGGGCTTGCTCTGGCTATATTTGGCTCTGATTGCCATTAATGCAGGCATTTCACCTTCAGCAATTGAGATCTCTTTACGTCCCCAATTTGCTAGGGAAATATCAGCAACTTTAAAGTCTTGTTTATCGGTTTTTTCTTTGGTGATAACTTGCGTATTCATAAGATTTTGTTCGTTGGTTAAAAAATTACTGTTGAAAAATGAAAAAGAGTCTAGGGGATAAATTTTACCGAAGCCTAAGTTGCCAACTTTTCAGCCTAAATTTTTCAGCCTAAATAGTATAACCAGCCCCTCTTACCATTGCTATGTCTCAAACCCTCGGATAATATCTTTTTGTTTGATAGTCTGGCTATCAATATTTTCCTAAGTAATATAACACAATTATTAAAATAGATTAAGCTAATTGCGAGTGTTTACTGAGGTGAAGGCAAAGATATTGATGTTAATAGAATCTGACTGCTTCCCTAGTTATCGCTTCCTGATGCAGTAGTTCATGGGGAGAGAGTGCCTTATATCGCTACAATGAGATACGACCCATAGACAAAAATTAGTTACAGACAAGAGGTATTTTGTGAGCGTTAGAGTCAGGATTGCTCCTTCCCCAACAGGTAATTTACATATTGGCACGGCACGAACCGCAGTGTTTAACTGGCTATACGCCCACCATTATCAGGGAACTTTTGTGCTGAGGATTGAGGATACCGACGCAGCGCGATCGCGTTCCGAATATACGGAAAATATTAAGTCGGGACTAGAGTGGCTGGGATTAACTTGGGATGAAGGGCCTTTCTTTCAAACTCAACGCTTAGATAAATACCAACAAGCAGTACAAACTCTCATCGATAAAGGTTTAGCTTATCCCTGCTACTGCACTCCTGAAGAATTGGAAGAGATGCGGGAGACTCAGAAAGCAATGGGGAAAGCCCCAGGCTATGATAATCGTCACCGTAATCTCAGTACTGAAGCCAAGCAAGCATTTGAGGCAGCAGGACGCAAACCAGTAATCCGCTTTAAGATTGATGGCGATCGCACTATTGTCTGGCAAGATGTTATTAGAGATGCTGTAAGCTGGCAGGGTAGTGATTTAGGTGGGGACATGGTAATCGCCCGCGCAGCAGAGAATGATGAACCTTATGGACAGGCTTTGTATAACCTGGCGGCAGTAGTTGACGATATCGATATGCAAATCTCCCACGTAATTCGGGGAGAAGATCATATCGCCAATACCGCTAAACAAATCTTGCTCTATGAAGCTTTGGGGGCAGAAATTCCTGTCTTTGCCCATAGTCCTTTAATTCTGAATCAAGATGGGCGGAAGTTATCGAAGCGGGATGGGGTCACATCCATTGATGATTTTCGGCAGATGGGTTTTCTCCCACAAGCCTTAGTTAACTATATGACTTTATTGGGCTGGACTTTTCCCGACTCTACCAAAGAGATTTTTACCCTAGAGGAAGCAGCAGCAGAATTTGACTTGGATCGGGTAAACAAAGCTGGGGCTAAATTTGACTGGGATAAACTAGACTGGCTCAATAGTCAGTATCTTCATGCCATGCC
>JBEANW010000219.1:0-13730 GCA_041165225.1 Cyanobacteriota bacterium
AAATGTTTAAGGATTTGCAATTCTACATCCATTACCCTCTTTGCCTCACAACCCACAATAACTTTTTCTATCGTAGTTTAATTTTCGGAAACTGACATAAGAGGGATATACTGCGGGAAAATTTAGAATGCACAGAAATAATTAAATTAAATGTATCTTGCGAATGATTAAGATTTATGGCGACAAGTTTAATATTACTTAACAGTCAATCAAAAGTGAATTATTAAGCATTTAATTGTTATTTAATTGTTTAGAAAAAATTTAATTGATTAACATGTAACTACTTACAAATATCAAAAATAATAAGACGAGGGTTGTAATTTGTCTGAATTTAATGGCGTAATGATGCAGTATTTCCATTGGTACAATGAACCCGATGGCAGCCTGTGGAATCAATTAGCAGAAAACGCTGAGTATCTAGCAAAGGCAGGTGTTACCGCAGTTTGGCTACCGCCCGCTTATAAAGGCACAGGAGGCGGTTACGATGTCGGTTATGGAGTGTATGACATCTTTGATCTAGGAGAATTTGACCAAAAAGGTTCAGTCAGAACTAAATACGGGACGAAAGAAGAATATGTCAACGCCATCAAAGTTGCGAAAAAAGCTGGTATCAGCACTTATGCAGATGTCGTACTAAATCATATGCTAGGGGCTGACCAGGAAGAAGAGGCCGAAGCAACCCCAATGAATCCTGATAATCGCCATGAAGCTATGGGTGATTTGCAAAAGGTAAAAACCTGGACACACTTTACTTTCCCTGGTCGCCAGGGTAAGTACTCTAGCTTAGAATGGCACTGGTGGCATTTTGATGCAGTTGACTACAATGCCTATGACGGCGATGCTAATGCGATCTATCTATTTAAAGACAAGCAATTTGACGAGCAGGTAGACTTAGAGAAGGGTTCCTTTGCCTATCTAATGGGTTGCGACCTGGATATGGAACATGAAGAGGTACGGGGCGAACTCAACTATTGGGGTGAATGGTATATAGATACAACGGATGTTGATGGTTTTCGCTTCGATGCAGTGAAGCACGTCAAAGCAGGATTTTTCCCTAATTGGTTAAACCACGTTCGCGAACACTCAGGCAAGCCTTTATTTGCTGTCGGCGAATACTGGTCTAATGAGCCAGAAGCTTTGCACCACTTTATTGATGTCACTGGTGGCAATGTGGCTTTGTTTGATGCCCCCTTGCACTATAACTTTACTGAAGCCAGTAAGACAGGCAGCAACTTTGATATGCGCCAGATCTTTGATGGCACATTGGTTAAAGATCAGCCGACTCTGGCTGTAACGCTAGTGGAGAATCATGATTCTCAACCTTTGCAATCATTAGAATCTGTAGTTGAAGCTTGGTTTAAACCCCTCGCCTATGCGCTAATTTTGCTCAGACGAGATGGTTATCCCTGTATTTTTTATGCTGATTACTACGGCGCACATTACAAGGACAAAGGAAAAGACGGGCAAGAGTATGAGATCTTTATGGACTCTCATCAGTGGTTAATTGATAAGTTTTTGCAAGCCCGCCAAGATTTTGCTTATGGCGAAGAATATGATTACTTTGACCATGCTAACTGTATTGGTTGGACTAGACTGGGGGACGATGAGCATCCAGGGGGCATGGCTGTAGTTTTGAGTAACGGTAGTGACGGAACTAAATGGATGGAAGTAGGTCATCCCAATCAAACTTATATTGATATCACTGAACACATTGATGAACCTATTACCACTAATGATGAGGGCTGGGCGGACTTTCACTGTCAAGCAGGTTCGGTTTCCGTTTGGATTTCTCAAAAATAGGGGCTTCGCCCTAGCTATAAGCTCTAGGCTATAAGCTATAAGCTTAATTAAAAAGCCTAAAGCTTTTAATAACAAGAAAACAGGTTTTAGGTTTTCGAGGGTTGAGAATCGGACAATACGCGATCTACGCGATCTAATTCGATGTCGAGGAAATCATCAACCGTCCAATTCGCCTGACGTTGCAGCATATGTAGGGGATAAAGATTGGAAATGCCAACTACCTGAATTTTGGCTCCCTTGGCGGCAGTGATCCCGACAGGGTTATTTTCAATTGCCAAACATTCTTGGGGATTAAGATTTAGCTGAGAGAGAGCAAATAAATAAGGCGCGGGATCGGGTTTACTGGCACTTAAGTCATCTCCCGTCACCAGTAAATCAAAGTAAGAGGCAAGTTTAATTTTGGCTAAGATGTACTCTACTTCTGAACGAGTTGCCCCTGTAACCAAAGCGATCGCAATATTTTGTGCTTTTAACTGAGTCAAGAAGGTCGCTAAAGTCGAGGAAAAAACTATTTCTGGCAATTCCTCGACTTTTTGACGATAACCTAGAGCTTTAGCTTTGAGTAGTTTATCGAGATATTCATCCGTAAGCATACGACCACGATTAGCCAAGATATCTTTCAGACAGGCGCGATCGCTCCTGCCACGACAATACTGCATATACTCGTCATCATCTGCCCGCAGGTTCTCTTTCAAGAGTAGATCTGCAATTAATTCTTGATTGATCGCCTCATCACTAATAATTACGCCACTAAAATCTAGAAAAACTGCTTTAAGACTCATAGGTCAAACACTAGGTACTAAACTTACTCCATTACTGCTCGATTTTACTCTTGCTGTTAGCAGATCCGAACTCCAAAAATTGCTATTGGTTGTTAGTGGAAGCTAAATCCGCTTCTTTAGTGGCTGCCTCCTCTGAACCAAAGGCAAAACGCAATAAAGGTGGGGCAATAAAGGTGGTCAGAATGACCATGATAATAATGGCTGCTTGCAATGGTTTATCTAAAACACCGCTGGCGGCACCAATACCCGCAAATACCAATCCTACTTCCCCACGGGGAATCATGCCAATGCCGATCGCCAAACGATTGACTTTCTCTTTACCAAAAACTGCCCAACCCGTGATCACTTTACCAATAATCGCCACCACAATTAAAAAGGCAGCAATAACTAAACCTTGACGATTATCGGCACTGCTAGGATTGAGAACACCAAGATCGACTCTCGCTCCCACTGTGACAAAGAAAATCGGCACGAAAATATCGGCAATCGGCAGAATTTGCTTGTCCAACTCTTTGCGGGTATCTGTTTCATCTAAGACTAACCCCGCTGCAAAAGCACCGAGAATCGCTTCTAAATGGATCGCATTAGCTAAAAATGCCATAGAGAAAGCAAAGATTAAGGCAGGAATTACTAAATTTCCTCTAGTTTGTAATTTTTCGGCGATCGCGATAAAGCCTTTGTTAAAAAATTGACCTAAAAAGATTGAACCTAATAAGAAAGCGGTGGCACTAATGATGAGATAAATTACATTCGCCACATCGACTTCCCCAGTCTTTGCCAAACTAGCTACTACCGCCAAAACGATAATACCGAGTACATCGTCAATTATCGCTGCCCCCACAATAATTTGTCCTTCGGTGGATTTAAGCTGTCCTAATTCCGACAGTACCTTGGAGGTAATCCCAATACTGGTAGCCGTCAACGCTGCCCCTGCAAACACCGCAGGAATCGTCGGCATCCCGAAGATCATGATTAGTCCGACTGTTCCCGCCACGAAAGGAGCGATAACTCCCACCACCGCCACAATCGCTGCTCGTGAGCCTACCTTTTGTAATTCTTGTAAATCCGATTCTAAACCGATTTCAAATAGGAGAATAATTACTCCTAATTCCGCTAACACAGAAACAACTTCGCTAAGAGAAGAAAATACTGCGTCGCTATGTTCCGCAGTTAAACCTGCAATTTGTTGCAAAATAGTCACTACTACCGAATCGCTAGCCACCGCCCCTGTTTCGGGAAAGACTAAGAGGTGTAAAGCGGAAACTCCCACCACCACTCCGCCAACTAATTCTCCCAATACTGGAGGTAAATTGGCTAATTGAGAAAGTTCGCCCCCCACCTTACTAGCGAGATAGATAAAGATGAGACTTAATAAAACTCCCGATAACACGAACGGCGCAGCTTCTGCGTTTGGTTCAGTGGCTAATAGTAGAGAGGGAAAGCGATCGGGAATGAATCCATAGTGTAATAGTGATGGTAATTGATACATAGTTATTTTGATTCGATAATTGAGAATTCTGAGGTTAGTTGCTTAGTTATTTTATTATCTACATCTACACTCCATAGCAAGCAATAAGTGACTTGTTAAATATTAACTAAATGCTTGACCATGAGCCTCAACATAAATTGAGCGCCACCAGTTTTAAGAGTCAAAATAAAAATGGCAGTCATGGGACTTTCATCTAAACGACACGCCAAAGACATACGACAAGATTATCTTGAAAGAATATTCTATAAGTTATTTTTAATTAAATTCAGGGTTGAAAATCATGCCAACTTCTCCAAAATATGACCGCGATCGCAATGTCATAATCAACAATTCTGCTCCTCGTCGTCGCCAAATACCTCGAAAATCAATCACAGCTTTGGTCTTAGTTTTACTTGGAGCTGGATTTGGTGTGGGGGGAGACTATTTATTTGCCCATAATAGTTCCCTTTCAGGAACTTCCGCCGTGGCTGAATCTAATTCAGCTATCAAAGCAAATAACCAAGTTGCTGCTCAATCAACAGCAATGGCAGGGGCTAATAATTCAATTGCAGCGATCGTTCAACAGGTAGGTCCAGCGGTAGTGCGTATTGATTCTTCTCGCACAGTCAAAAATCCTAATGCCCAGATGTTCAACGATCCTTTTTTCCGTAACTTTTTTGGTTCGCAAGGACCTCAAATGCCAGATACACAGGTTCAGAAGGGAATAGGTTCTGGGTTTATTATCAATAAAAATGGCACTATTTTAACTAACGCCCATGTTGTCGATGGAGCAGAAAAGGTTACTGTCACCCTCAAAGATGGTCGTAATTTTGAAGGCAAGGTAATTGGTCGAGATTCTGTTACTGATGTGGCAGTGGTCAAAGTAGATGCCCAAGATTTGCCTGTAGTCAAAGTTGGCGATAGTAAAGCTCTTCAACCAGGAGAAACAGCGATCGCTATTGGTAATCCTTTGGGACTAGATAATACAGTCACCGAAGGCATTATCAGTGCGACAGGTCGTTCTTCAGGACAGGTAGGCATCCCCGATAAACGAGTTAATTTTATTCAAACCGATGCAGCCATTAATCCTGGTAATTCTGGTGGTCCTTTACTCAACCAGCGAGGGGAAGTCATTGGTATCAATACTGCAATTATTCAAGGGGCGCAGGGATTAGGTTTTGCAATTCCTATTAATACCGCTCAAGGAATTGCTGAGCAGTTAATTGCTTCGGGTAAAGTCGAACATCCTTTTTTAGGTATTCAGATGGTTACTCTAACTCCAGAGATTAAGCAGCAAATTAACTCTAATCCTAACAGTGGTTTGAGTGTATATGACGATCATGGAGTCTTGGTGATCAAAGTAGTACCAGATTCTCCTGCGGATAAAGCTGGTTTAAGAGCTGGGGACGTGATTGGACAAATTAATGGTCAAGCAGTTAAAGATGCTGATGCCTTACAGCAAGTCGTAGAAACCAGCCAAGTAGGTAAAAACCTCCAGCTTGCATTAAAACGCAATGGACAACCGATGGACTTAGCAGTTAAAGCAGGAGCATATCCCACCGCTCAAGCTGATACAGAAGATCAGATGCCTTAAGATTTACCTCTAAAAGCTATTAGCCATTGGTGACAAATTAAGCTTAAATCCCTTGTTTCAAGGGAGAAAAGGAGCGAAATTAAGGGGTGATTTGGCTCCTTTTGGGCGAGGAGATTTAACGATACCCAAATCTCGATAGGTTTGACAAAATGTATCGAGACTTAACTTGTCACCCCTTGAGGTTTTAAGGTGACAATTTTTGCTAATATTACAGAGTGTTAAGATATAAAAACTATTTTTATTAAGAAATGAATTTACTATTGGCAGTAACGGGGGAATTTCCCACTTATTTCGTGGCAGTTTACGCAGTGGGATTTATCGCTGCGGTGACTATTGGTTCAATTGCTTGGTATAACTCCAAGCGTCCCGCTGGTTGGGAAAATATGGAACGTCCAGATATAGTGCCAAAAGTGGGCAGCAAGGAGGATTCTGAGGATTAGGTTCGGAGTTAGTTAAAGACTTCTCCTGTTTCTTGTAAAGAATGGAGACGGTGATAAATGCCACCCTGATTTAATAATTCGGCGTGGCTACCAGTTTCGATAATTCTGCCTCCATCCAACACCACAATTTTATCTGCTTCGCGAATTGTACTAAGGCGATGAGCAATAATTATGGTGGTGCGAGTCCCAAGAATGGACTTCATCGCTAGCTGAATTAGACGCTCTGACTCATAATCTAAGCTAGATGTTGCCTCATCAAAAATCAAAATATCAGGATCGACAATCAAGGCTCTGGCAATACCTAATCGCTGTTTTTGTCCTCCTGAAAGTCTTACGCCCCTTTCCCCCACTACCGTTAAGTAACCTTGGGGTAGTTCATGGATAAATTCATCAACTCTGGCGATCGCACAGGCTTGTTTTACCTGTTCTCGGTCTACGGGAGGATTACCATAGGTTAAATTGTCCCAAACTGTACCATTGAAGATATCAACATCCTGATGGACGATCGCCAGACGACGGCGATAACGAGCAATATCTAAGTCACTAATATTTTCTCCATCAATTTTAATCGACCCCTGAAGAGGTTCAAAATAGCGAAATAGCAATTTAACCAGAGTAGACTTACCAGAGCCAGAACGACCTACTAAAGCAACGGTTTGATAGGGTTCTACTAGTAGATTGATATCCTGTAAAATTAGACGAGAACCCTCTGAGTACCCTCCGCGATCATAACCAAAACTCAGATGCTTAAATTCTAATTTGCCAGCAAACTTATAAGGATTGTCTGCCACATCTTCCATCACCAAACTGGCGGCATCTGCTCCCGAATCAAGCTGCATAAAGTCGTGAAATCGTCTCATGGAGGCATAACGACGGGCAAATATTTCCGCTAGCTGACTAATGGGTTCCAGCTCCGCATAAGCCATACTAGAAACTGTCAGGGTAGTAATAAAGTGTCCGAGGGTAATGTGACCTCTGACGGTGGAAATCAGCGTAAATAGCAGAATTAAAAAGACACAGGTTTGAATTACGGTACGGCTCCAGGTAATAAGATCGACATAACCTCGATGAATCCGATAGGTGACGTATTTAAACTCTCGCTCAAAACGCTGTCTTTGTCTTTCAAACTCCTGAGCCTCCGCAGCAAAAGATTTGACGGTTTTAATATTGGTAATAATTTCCGAGGTACGGCTTTCGGTATTCTCCTGATGTTTTTCCAATAATTCTTCTTTCGCAATTAGCACCCGTAAGTGTTTGAGGCTGTAGCCGAGGATCACCACAAAAGAGCAGAGAAAAGCGATCGCAATACCGACATCAATCCATAAAATCATGCCAAAGATGCCGATAATCCGCGCTAATTTCGGGATCAACTGCCCCGCAACTTCAGGATATGACCAGGTATGATTTTCGATGCCCCGTGCGATTCTGCCCGCAATTCGTCCAGGATTATTCTCATCGTAGTAGCCCAGGGGCAGGGTCAGAATTTTGCCTACCACCATACTCAAATGATCTCGTCTAGCTTTAAGAGCAATCGCCCAGTGATGCCAGACACCGATCCAGGGCTGAATTGGCGATCGCACTACCGTCACCAGAAAAATAATCCCCAACAACACCCCCAAGGACAACCACTTATCGTCAGGGAAGTTACCCCAGTTCTGTACCAGAGTAATCAAACTAGTCAGAGGTCGATCCAAAGGCTGAGATGATAGTACATTTAAGATCTGACCAATACTATAGGGAACCACCAGATCGATAATTTCAAACAAGCTAGAAGCAGCAATACTGAAAATTGCGATCGCTTTATACTTACTAAAATAGCCAACAATATTGCGCCAAGAAGACATACTAAAATTAATTAGTGTTTAGTTTTTAGTCTTTCCTCTTCTGGTTTTTTTCTTAACGAGTTAATCCACCGAGAGAAAAGCTGCTTAGATAGATATGAGGTGATTTCAGCGGCTGAAAAATCTCCAAAATTCCCCAACCACATTAAGAATATACTCATGTCCTCCAATTCTACTTTAGCTATTCCTCACCTTTATCGCTCAGTATTAGCCAATGGCATCACCCTGATAGTTGTGGAAAATCAAGCGGCAGATATCATTTCAGGTCGTTTCTTTTTCAAAGGTGCAGGGACAATGATTGAGCAACCAGAACAGGCGGGGCTAGCTCATTTAGTCTCAGCGGTAATCACCAAGGGTACGGAAAATTTATCAGCATTAGAAATTGCCGAAAAAATTGAGTCTATTGGTGCGGGGTTAGGGACAGATGCTTCCACCGATTATTTTGCCCTGAGTTTAAAAACCGTCTCGGCAGATTTCCCGTCCATGTTAGAGTTGATGGCTCAGATCATGCGATCGCCAATTTTTCCTGAAGCAGAAGTAGAATTAGAGCGTAAGTTAACCTTGCAGGGAATTCGTTCTCAAAAAGAACAACCGTTTAACGTCGCGTTCGATCAACTCCGTCAGCAGATGTATCCTCAACATCCTTATGGTGTCTCGATATTAGGCACAGAAGCTACTGTCAGTAATTTAACCCCCAACCAGCTACAGCAATATCATCAAACTTATTTTCGTCCTGATAATCTAGTCATCAGCCTGTCAGGGAGAATTGATCAAACCGAGGCAAAAGATTTAATTGCTGGAGTCTTTGGCGACTGGAAAAACCCAGAGCAACCTTTGCCCATTTCTCGGTTAACATCTCCTATCCTTAATCCTTCCCAACAAGAAATTATCCAAGACACCCAGCAGTCAATTGTTATGCTGGGTTATTTAGGTACTAAAGTAAATCTTGAAGAGTATCCCGTTTTAAAACTCATCAGTACTTATTTGGGTAACGGACTTTCTAGTCGTTTATTTGTCGAACTACGAGAAAAAAGAGGACTAGCCTACGATGTTTCGGCATTTTTCCCTACCCGTTTAGATACCGCTCCCTTTATTACTTATATGGGAACAGCCCCCACAAATACAGAAATTGCCATTGAAGGTTTAAGCACTGAGGTAGCCAGACTAACTAAGGAAATGTTGAGCGAGTCAGAGATCCAAGGGGCAAAAAACAAACTCTTAGGACAATATGCTTTAGGGAAGCAGACTAACGGCGAGATCGCTCAAACCTATGGTTGGTATGAAGCTCTTGGGTTAGGAGTCGAGTTTGATCGGACTTTTCAAGCCACAATTCCGCCTATTACTGCCGAACAAATACAGGAAGTCGCAACTAAATATCTGAGTCAGCCTTATCTCTCCATTGTCAAACCTGAAGAGAAATCTTAGAGCGATCGCCATCTTTAAACTGTTATTTCTGTTTCAACTTAAAATATAGATTCAAGGGGAAGGGTAAAGTGGAAATGACTCCCTTGGTTTTTGCCACCACTCTTTGCCCAAATTTGTCCTCCCATAGCTTGAATGATTTTCCGACAAATCGCCAAGCCCAAACCAGCACCGCTAACTGTACGACGGAGATAGCTTTCAGATTGAGAAAAGCGATCGAAGATAATCTCTAATTCACTCTCATCCATACCTCGTCCCGTATCAGCAATGATAATCTCTAGCATTGGACGAGAGTCTGAAGCTACTGTTTTCTTTTTGGTTGGTTGAATTTGAGCCGTAATTATAATCTCGCCATCAGCAGGAGTAAATTTACAAGCATTATCTAAAAGCTTAGTCAAAACTTCTACTAAGCCGTCGATATGGGCTAGGACAGTGGGTAGTGGCTCAGGTAGCTTCACGCGAATCTCTGGTAAATTTTTAATTTGCGAAGTTTTTTGAATATTACCCAGAGCTAGATTTAAAGCATAGTCAATCGTTAATGCTTCTACATGACGAGAATTATAATACGTTTTTCCCGCTTCCAGTTTAGAAAGAGTGAGAAAGTTCTGAATCAATTGCCCCAGACGCTCCGTATCTCCTAAAGCTGTATCGAGCATCGTATCTTTGAATTCTGAGGGCATATCAGGCTCTGTTGCCAAGCTTTCTAAGCAGACCTGAATTGTCGAGAGGGGGGTGCGTAATTCATGACCAACGATCGCAATTAAATTATTTTGAATATGTTCGACTGCTTCTAATTGGGCATTTAATTCGATCAGATTGGTATAAGCACTGGCTTGGGTTAAGGCAGCTCCTGCACTAATAGCGACAGCTTCTACTAAAGCAAGATCTTCTGGGTTTCCTGGGAAATAACCACTTCCTCCATGATGTAATTCCAACATTCCTAGTAACTGTCCTTGATAGCGTAGGGAAACCATAATCCAAGATTGTATTCCTGCCCGTGCGACTTGTTCTTGGACAATGGAATTTTCACTCAAATAAACATTATTGGTGACATCTTCAATAACTAGGGTAGACTTTTGAGCTTGAGCAACAATAAACAAAGGATTATCGGCAATCGACCAGCTTTGACCGATGAGGGAAGTCATGGATAAAGGTCTAGATTCATATTCAATCTGTACTTCCGTAGCTTCAGAATTGATCCGATACAGTAGACAGCGACAATGAGGAAACAATTGACCCAGTTCCTTGACGGTGGTGCTGAGAATTGCTTGGGGATTGAGAGAACTACGTTGGGCTGATGCTATGCGGTTACTTAAGGATTCTTTGCGCTCGGCAGCGGCGATCGCCTTATAAGCTTTAAGTAGTTTATATTGACCAGTCTGGAGGTATGTTACTAAACGCTGAGTGAAGATGCCTAGATCAAGAGACTGATTAGGAACTAGAGACTGATGATGGTGTTTTCGCTTCGTGACAAATAATTTTCTGGCTTGCTGGGTCTTTGCTTTTAATTCGGGACGATAGTTAGTAATTCTGCCTAATAACCAATCGGCAGCGGTGTAGGCAATCTCCCGCTCGAAACTCCAAATCCCCTCGAATCTTGCTCCCTGATCAACCGCCGAGGTTACATTTCTTAGCTCAGTTAAGGAAAGCTTCTCTCTCACCGCCAAACAAGCTGAATACTGCCGTCCAATAACCACTAAATATCTTTCTCCCGCCAAAGTATCTGTGGATTTGATGGGAATAGTTTCATAGCCAGAATTGTCTACAGCAAAACCAGATTCTATATCGGGTACTCCTAAGATGTAAACATGGTCGCTCTTGCTTGCCAGGCGCTGGAAACGATGCTCTTGCTGCCGAAAAAATTTCTCCTGTTGAAAGTTAGCAATAACCAAACAGGGTTGATGATCGGCTAAAGCTAAATCCTGCATTGCACGAGCCAAAGCCGTTAAAGATGATTTGAAGTAGATTTGGGAACGAAGATGAGTATACTCTGTGACTAAGTCCCCTAGGAGAGAATTAGTCAGCTTCATTTCGCCCCTCACGATAATCTAGATAATCTACTGGTAATAAGCTTTGATATTGCACCATTGGAATCAAACTAGCGGATTTTTAACTGTTGCTCAAAGTCCCTGCTCTCATAACCCGCGACCTTCCAAAAGCTTAGAGCTTAGAGCCTAAAGCTTCTAAAGATAAAGTAGCTTCCCGCAGATCTACCTGTTCTAAAACGGCTTGATCCAAGTTAGTATTACTCAGGTTTGCCCCTGTTAGGTTAGCTCCAGTGAAAAGGGTTCGGTTGAGATTAGCCCCCATCAAATTAGCAGAACGTAAATCTGCGTAGCTCAAGTTTGCTCCTGAGAGATCGACACCCTGTAAATTTGCTTTGAGCAAGCACGCTAATCTTAGATCTGCACCATCCAACAGCGATGTGGCTAAATTAGCCTGGTTCAGATTGGCACGGATTAGCAGCGCGTTACTGCATCTAGCCTGAAATAGATTGGCACAGCCTAATTCTGCTCGCCAGAGATTCGCCCCTGAAAGATTGCTTTCTCTCAAGTCCGCTCGATCTAAGACAGTACGACTAAGATTGATCTCAGCTAAGTTAGCCCTCCACAATTTAATGTCTCTTAAATCGACATCGTTTAGAGAAACTTGTGTTAGATTAACTCGACTAAAATCGCGCTTTCCCTCTTGATAAAGTTGGAGAAATTGGGAAGCGTCAATCATCTTGGTTCTAAATTTATGTGGGTGTAAATAAAACATTTAATCCCAAGCTAATACCTTTTCATGGCTAAATATCTACCTGTAAGCAATTTTCAAGAGTTAGGCTGTGACGGAAAGAATTCTATCTAGCTAATAACGATCGCCGTTATCGTTGAAGCGGCAACTACCACTAAAGCGATCGCTCCCCACAGAATGTAGCCTGTTTTTTCCTGGGAGGTAGGAGCTTCTGCGTAGTACATTTTTGGCTCTTGGGCAAAGTTGTTCATGATGCCACTTTCGTCAGTAGTTGTAGTCATAATATTTGGGTTGCTTTATTTTTGTTAACTTATGTAAATAATATTAGCAGCTTTGTAACAATATGTTGCTCGAACTTGACAGATTTAATTTTTGCTTAAGATTTTTTAGATACTAAAGAGTAAAAACCCATCCCGTCATCCAGCATCTATAATTACTCAAAGGGCTATAACTCGCTTGTTCGTTACCCATGAAAGAACTAAAAACTAAAAACCAGTATTCATGTCGATCAAGAAAAATCTTTTACCCACAGAAATCATCCTTACTCCCACGCGCCAGTGCATTGGTAGACTCAATCTTGATCGTCATCTCCAGCCAGGGAACTACATAGACTTTGCAGGTAAAACCTACGCTATTTTAGAACGTCATCATTTCTATCAATACCGCGTCGGTGGCTATCGCTTCGATAGAGCAACCCTGCATGTCCAAGAATCCCAACGACCCGAAGAAACTACCCAAATAGGCGATCGCTATATTATGGGAAATGCCAACTGTCGCTTTAACGCTCGCTCAGAAATTATCCGCTGTGCCGTAAACCCTGAAGGGCCATGTAAAGATTGTCTTTATTTTGAACCAACCGACAGTGAAAACTGCTCTACCATAAAAACAATAAATCGATAAATCTAAGATTTAAGCTTATATGGAAATTATTATTGCTCTGTGTTTAGGAATTACCCTCAGTGCTGCCTGCGGTTTTCGGGTATTTGTACCGCCCTTGGCGATGAGTTTAGCAGCGATATCTGGACATTTTTCCCTAGCTTCAGGCTTTGAATGGGTGGGAACGAAAGAAGCAGCGATCGCCCTGGGAATTGCCACTATTTTTGAAGTTTTTGCCTACTATATTCCTTTTGTCGATAATCTATTGGACACCGTCCAAATCCCCGTTGCCGTAGGTATTGGCACAGTCATAACCGCTGCAACCCTAGGCCATACCGACCCCGTACTACAATGGACTTTAGCAGCGATCGCTGGTGGTGGCGTAGCAGGAGTGACGAAAACTCTTGCCAGTTTAACGAGATTAGCCTCCACTGGTATGACGGGAGGATTGGGCAACTTCGTAATTGCCACGATGGAAGCAGCGGGTTCAATCTCCCTAACTATCTTAGGTCTAACCTTTCCACTGTGGACGGCGGTAATTCTCTTGAGCATTCTGATCATCGTCCTGATTACACTGTTAACTAATCCCCCTGCCATCTTGAACAAGCTCAGAAGCAAACCAGAAAAAATGCCAAGCAGCGATTAAAATCTCAGATAGTGCATCAGTTGGGAGATTAGATGGCTATCCAGGTTGAGACGAGATGATAAATCTACTAGATTGCGATACTCACCATCCCGTTGACGTAGGGATACAATCTCTTGGGCTAAATC
>JBEANW010000220.1:0-3470 GCA_041165225.1 Cyanobacteriota bacterium
AGAGGAATTGCCTGATCTTCTAAAGCTGCATCAGGATTATCTGAACCCTCAACATAGGCACGAAAGAAACCAGGAAAGTCGATTTTTTTACCGTTAGCGCGGAACACCGCATTTTCTACCGAGACATCAACAGCAATTTGAGTCAAGTTAGCATCTGCCATTTGACAAGCGACGGTACGCTTCCAGATCAGATCGTAAAGTTTAAATTCTCGGTCTTTGAGCTTGGTTTCTATGGGCGTACGGAAAGTCTCCCCCGCAGGGCGAATAGCTTCATGGGCTTCTTGAGCGCCTTTACTGGTAGTGCTGTATTGACGAGGTTGAGGACTAAGATATTCCTTGCCATATTTCTGTTCAATACATTCCCTAGCAGCAGCGATCGCCTGGTTCGATAAATGTACAGAATCCGTCCTCATGTAGGTTATAAAGCCTTTTTCATAGAGTTTTTGAGCCACGCTCATGGTTTCTCTGGCGGACAGACCTAATTTGCGGTTGGAGTCGATCTGCAAGCTGGAGGTGGTAAAAGGAGCATAGGGCTTACGTTTAGAAGCTTTTTCCTCTCGATTAGTTACTGTCCAAGTTTGGTCAATCACTCGCTCTTTCAGCTTTTTGGCTTCTGTCTCGTTCAACAGCACCACATCTCGACCTTCGACGATCTTGCCTGTATCGGAGTCGAAGTCACTACCTGTGGCTAATCTCTTACCATCTAGGGTAATTAACTTGGCTTCAAAAGGCTGTTTTTTCTGCTCCAAATCCGCCTTAAGATCCCAATAACCCCCAGACTGAAATGCCCGACGCTCTCTTTCCCTCAGAACAGTTAAGCGCACCGCTACAGATTGAACTCGTCCTGCGGATAAACCCCAAGAAATCTTTTTCCACAAGAGAGGAGAAACAGTGTAACCCACCAGGCGGTCTAAAATGCGTCGTGTTTCTTGAGCATGTACCAAGTCTTGATCCACCTCGCGACAGTCTAGCAGGGCTTTTTGAATTGCCTCTTTGGTAATCTCGTGGAATACCATGCGTTTGACTGGGACTTTGGGCTTGAGAATCTCCAATAAATGCCAGCTAATACTTTCCCCCTCGCGGTCTTCATCTGTCGCTAGAATCAGTTCATCGGCGTTTTTCAGGGCGGTTTTTAATTCTTTAACTATCTTCCTTTTCTTTTCAGGTACAACGTAGATCGGTTGAAACTCATCTTCGATGTTGATGCCCAAAGTCGCCCACTTCTTATCTTTAAAAGCAGGGGGGATCTCTTTTGCCGAGGGGGGCAAATCTCGGACATGACCCATAGATGCCTCAACCTGATAGCCAGAGGGTAAATAATTGCGAATAGTACGCGCTTTTGTAGGAGACTCGACAATGACTAATGTTGACATATGAGATGGAGTTAACGCAGTAAGCTAGCTGGTGTGGATTTTCTAGAGAGATTTTTGCTGATCTATTTTTCTAATCTATAGTTATATTCCCTCAAACGACAAATATCTTTTTTAATTAATTAGGGATCAGAATTGGTGAATTAACAGTTGCAGTAGGCTTTTAGCTAGTTTTCACCATAACTAAAAATTAACCTCTCGTGAACCTGCCGTTTATTAAATCGCCAAAACATAATAAGCTGAAACAGAATCAGGATAGAGAGTTACGATCCTTTTATAGCTCCTACAGCAATTTTCAACTGTATTTATATCTGACTGTATCTAAATCTATGGATTTTTCTAGTACTGTAGCCTCTCAGCTCCATGCAGGGGCAATTTTACCCGAAGGCATCGTGATCATTACGATCATGACTGTTCTTGTTGGTGATTTGATCTTTGGGCGTAGTTCTTCCCGTTGGCTGCCCTATCTCGCTATGGGCGGATTATTAATTACTCTGATAGCTCTGTTTGGTCAATGGAGTAACCCCCAGGCGATCGCTTTTATGGGGTCATTCAATGGAGATAATCTGAGTATTGTCTTTCGAGGTATCGTCGCCCTCTCGGCAATGGTCACGATTCCGATGTCTATTCGCTATATTCAGCAATCAGGGACATCCTTGGCAGAATTTATCGCCATTATGCTTACCGCTGCTCTAGGGGGCATGTTCCTCAGCGGAGCAAACGAGTTAACGATGGTGTTTATCTCCCTAGAGATGTTGAGTATCTCCTCCTATCTAATGACGGGCTACATGAAGCGAGATCCCCGTTCCAATGAGGCTGCTCTCAAGTATTTGCTAATCGGTGCTGCCAGTTCTGCTATCTTCCTCTACGGGATGTCTTTGCTTTATGGCTTGTCAGGAGGGGAAACAAATCTTAATGCTATCTCCGCGAAGGTGACGGCAATTAATGGTGTGCAATCTCTAGGTTTAGCGATCTCTCTGGTTTTCATCATTGCGGGGATTGCTTTTAAAATCTCGGCTGTTCCTTTCCACCAGTGGACTCCAGATGTTTATGAAGGTTCTCCCACCCCCGTCGTGGCGTTCCTCTCTGTCGGTTCTAAAGCTGCGGGTTTTGCCCTCGCCATCCGTCTTTTGACCACGGCTTTTGGTTCCCTCACCGAACAGTGGCACTTTATCTTTACCGCCCTGGCAATTCTCAGTATGGTGCTAGGGAATGTGGTCGCCCTTGCCCAAACTAGCATCAAGCGGATGTTGGCGTATTCTTCCATCGCTCAAGCTGGCTTCGTGATGATTGGTTTAATTGCGGGGACGGATAATGGTTATTCCAGCATGATTTTCTATCTGTTCATCTATCTGTTTATGAACTTGGGAGCCTTTAGCTGTATTATTCTCTTCTCCCTTCGCACGGGAACCGACCAAATTAGTGAATATGCAGGTTTATATCAAAAAGATCCTTTGCTTACCCTTTGTCTCAGTATTTGTTTACTTTCCCTTGGTGGTATTCCTCCAATGGCAGGCTTTTTCGGCAAGATTTATCTTTTCTGGGCAGGTTGGCAGGCTGGGTTATATGGCTTAGTTCTCTTGGGTTTAATCACCAGTGTGATCTCCATTTACTACTATATTCGCGTAGTCAAAATGATGGTAGTCAAAGAACCCCATGAAATGTCCGAATCCGTCAAAAATTACCCCAAAATCAACTGGACATTGCCTGGTATGCGTCCTCTGCAAGTAGGAATTGTCGCCTCAGCCATTATTACTTCTCTTGCGGGAATTTTATCCAATCCCCTGTTTACCTTGAGTGCTAATTCCGTAGCCACTACCCCGATTTTACATACCGCTGTAATTACCCAGGAAATACCCCGAAGTACAATTCAAGTTTCCTCCATCGAAGATTTAATTAATAACTAAATAGCCAACACAATAGCATACATAAATAATTGAATTTAGCCCGCTACTGTGGGCTTTTTTTTGTTTAAAAGGCGATCGCTTTTAGCGATCGTAATTCTCAGAGTCATGAGGTAAGTTGCTTTCTCTTTTTTGCCTTCAAAGAAGTCGGTTCATCACCCTTAGTACATAAGCCTATTGATAGTAGAAATTACTG
>JBEANW010000221.1:0-3070 GCA_041165225.1 Cyanobacteriota bacterium
ATCCCCAATTTAAGTCTGAAGCAAAAAACGGTAATCAAAGGAGATTTGCGATCGCCAATAATTGCGGCGGCGAGTATTCTGGCGAAAGTATGGCGGGATGAACTAATTACCAACTTGGCTGCTCAGTATCCTGAATATGATTTGGCGCGGAATAAAGGCTATCCTACTGCCAAACATCGTTTAGCGATCGCCGAGAGGGGAATTACCCCCGAACATCGTCGCTCTTTTAAATCTTGTCAGTAGAAATTAGCAGAAATTAGCATGTAAATTAAAAGCCTAAATCAGGGGTTAATTTAGGAGCAGACTCGATCTCAGTCTGCATTTCTTGGGATGCCCAGGCAACATAATCCTCTACCAATTGAGTCATTAATTTCTGCTTCATTCTACCCAAAACACTTTTAAGTAGAGCATTCCCCGTGCGTTCTAAAAATGCTTTTGGGGTAAAGATTAAAGCGGTAGGCAATTCGACTCCCACTTCTAAATCCGCCTGTCCTTCGAGGGTAGTTTGTCCGTTCTGTTCGTGGGGATACAAAACCCCTTTTAACTTCAGGGTGAAACGATTATTAATATAGTCAATCCCTTTAATTTGACAACCTTCCGACTTCAAATAGACGCTACTCTTAGATCCAGACCAAACTTTAAGTTGTACAATTGGCTGAAAATGGTATATTTCCATAAAGTTGATCGGTCGCATCTTCAGTTCATATAAATCATCAGATATCTGTTTAACGAGCTGGGGTTCCGCGATCGCCTTAACCAATCTCTCTGGTTGACGTAGATAATGTTGGATTGGCGTAGCCTTGTTTTCCACGGAGATCTGAACCGATTCTGAAGCACTAAAACTTACGTACATTGCCTAAAACTATTGAAGTCTTCTAATTGTTGATTAATCTTAAGTTACATTTCATGGATATTTGGTTTATACATGAACAAATGCTACTTTTATTATACTTTTATGTCCTGGAGTTATAGTTTTTATGAAGCTCTCTCTTGCTTATCTTGGCCCCACAGGAACCAATTCCGAAGCTGCTGCCCTGGCATATTCAGTCTGGTTATCTAGTAATCAACAGCTATTGACCACTTTGAAACCTTATCCCAGTATTCCCTTGGCGATGCAGTCCGTCATCAAAGGGGAAGCTGATCGAGCGGTGGTACCAATTGAGAACTCCATTGAAGGTAGTGTGACAGTAGTTCTGGATACTCTATGGCGATCGCCTCAATTACAAGTTCATCAAGAATTAACCCTACCGATTTTTCATGGGTTGTTATCCTATGCCAATTCCCTAGCAGAGCTTAAAACTGTCTATTCTCATCCTCAAGCTTTGGCACAATGTCAGCAGTGGTTAGAAAATAACTTACCCCAAGTACAGCTTGTGCCGACGAAATCTACTACGGACGGCATCGAGCTACTTAAAGACGAGCCAACCGCCGCCGTTATTTCTGCCCCCAGAGCAGCCAAAATCTACGAAACACCCTTGCTAGCAGCAGATATTAAAGATACCCCCGATAACTGTACCCGTTTCTGGATTGTGAGTTCTCCCTCAAGCGATGAGTCTGATGACATGGCGACCTTAATCTTGCAGGGCAGTCATTTGGCTTTAGCTTTTAGTTTGCCCCAAAATGCCCCAGGAGCGTTGGTTAAAGCCTTAGAAATTTTTGCTAGTAGAAATATCAATCTGAGCAAAATCGAATCCCGTCCCTCGAAGCGTTCTTTAGGGGAGTATATTTTCTTTATCGATCTAGAAGGCAGTTCCCATGATCAGCAGATCACAGAGGCATTAGCTGATTTATCAGCCTGTACGGAAGTTTTGAGAGTTTTTGGTAATTATAATCTCTTACCAATATCGGCTTGATCTAGTCTTATGGACTTACAATTAGACTAATCATCTAAAGCATCTTTTAGAGCAGTTCTGGCGGCTAAATGACTACGAGTAGAACTCAAGATCTCATGCTCTCTTTCCAGGCGCTCTAGAGTGTCCTGCATTTCTAATAAAGCCTGTTGTTCCGATGCTACACCGTACAAATTACTCGCCACCCAATAGGATAGCTCCGTGGGAGAATTTGGTAGATCATCAGGAAGTTCAATCTTTTGGCTGGTTAATTTGGCAGAAAGATGAACCACATCTCTTAGCAACTCCTCAACTTCTGTTGCCATAGGGCTAAGATCTTCGGTGGCTGGCTTATCCTCAACCCATTCCACTAGACCAACACGATAAGGCTTCTCACGGACATATTCTAAAACCCTAAATCTTTGCTGACCGAAACTGAGCATCTTCATGCGATCGTCAGGCAGTCTTTGGAAATGGAGAATTTCGGCACAACAGCCATATTCTGCGATTCTCCCAGTAGCAGGATCGATAGACAAGACCCCAAAACGGCGATCGTGTTCTAGAATCGTGTTCATCATGATCCGATAGCGATACTCAAATATATGGAGCGGTAAGGGACGACTGGGAAACAATACTAGTTCAGGAAGAGGAAATAGGGGTAGTTCTCTAACCGCAATGGAGGAAGATGCCATCTAAACTTGTTTTAGCTATGTTGTTTATTATTGCTTGTTTATTTACTTTAGCTGATTTCTTCACCGAAGGTATCCGCTCAAAAATTCTTGACTTTTAAGACCAATAAAACAGTAATAAAACCTAAAGCAATGCCGTTAACCGCCATGAGTAAAATGAAGAGGAGCGCCAAGAAATAGCTAATCGTCCCAATTCTTGGCGGGCGATTTATAAACGAGTCAGGGTCAGATTCTTTTGCTTCTCGCATCCCCTGGGTTGTGTTGATCGGTAAGATATCTTGGTCAAGATCAAGATATTCTGTTAGCTTATTCTCTATCTGCCCCTTCTGATAGATTACACGGCGACGATATTCAATTCCTTTGAGGAGGGAACTATAGCCTAACCAACTGGCTAAAAATCCTAAGATAAACAGGGGAAGAGTCAAGAATTCAGCAAACTTAAAACCAGGAATTCTCAACAATCCACAGGTAGCTGTGATTAATCCTGAATTTAGCACCAAGTAAAATTTACTCCTATCCCAATTCAAATTAACCTGAAAGCGATATTCTTCC
>JBEANW010000222.1:0-3900 GCA_041165225.1 Cyanobacteriota bacterium
GAGGCGATCGCATTTCTCGCAATCGAGACTATCAACTCTCTTTAAATTGGATTAATAGCTATCGCGACCAAATCTCTGAACGGGCGATGCAAGGTTTTATCTTGAAAGAAATAGTACCTAAAATGCTATTAAATCATGAAGACAAACCCCAGGCTATCAAAATGCTCATTGAAGGAAGAAAAGTAGGACTTATTCCCCTGAATCGATTTCTGTTCTTAATTATTCAACAAGCTATTCCGCGTCAATATCAGCGATCATTAAAAGCCTTATTACAAAAAGTCAAATTACTTAAAAAGAAGTGAAAGTCAAGTATCTACTGGCTTGTGAGGTATTTCTCTAGTTTTAAACATTAGATCCTGTAGAATATTTGATATTATTTAACAGCTAATAACTAATTTAACCAGATTTAAATGCAAGCAAATTCAATTACGAATAATCTTAAAAACTTAGTTGGTAGTCGCAACGACAAGGCAATTTATTTATTTCTAGGATTGGCATTGTGGTTTGTTAGTCCTATCCTAGGTATTTTTCTACTTCTTTTATTTGTGCATTTAAACTACAAAGAAGACAGCAAGTTAAATTTGCTACTTATTTTAATGGTGATCATCACCATCACTGTTTTTGTTTCTTCTGTGGATATTAGAGGAGATTTAGCAGTTTATGTGACTAACTATGAACTTTTAGGCAAAAAAAATTCTTTTGAAATTGCTGGTGGTGGTGGTATTGAGTTTGTAATGTGGCTATTTAGTTATCCAATTTATATCTTCTCTGGAGGTTCTAAATATGCTTTTATTTTTTTCTGGTCATTAGCAATTAATCTAGTAACATTTTTGGGGATTGTCAAAGTTTTTTCTCCGAGAAATTATGCTTTACTAGCATTATTTATTGTTACTACGCCCAACTTTATTGGCTATCAAGCATTTTTACTCAGGCAATATATAGCCACGATGATTTTCTTGATCGCTTTAGTATATACCGATAAGAAATTTTTAATGTGGGGATTATATTTGCTGAGTGTCTTTACTCACATTGCCAACTTACTCTATTTTCCCGTCTTACTGCTATATAATAAGGTTAAGATTTTAGAATCTAAAATAACCATATTTTTGGTAGTTTTATTTGGTATTACTGCTGCCTTTAGTGCCTCAATTGTTTTTGATTTAGCTTCTTTGGTGGCAAAGTTCTTACCATCCCAATATGCTTCGGTGTTGCTGATTAAGACTTATCGCTATGGTAGAGAACAGGTTGCATCTGAAGATTTGGGAATTGCTTTTGTTGAACAGTTTATACTTTTTGTCATTATTATTTTATTAGTCAATAACAAAGGAGTCAAGCATTCTCAAGAAAAAGTACTTAAGTTTCTGTATCCGATCTTTCTAGCAGTTATGTTTATGGGCAGGAATATATTCTTATTTTCTAATCGGTTTGCCTTTATCTTTTTCCCTTTTGGTGGATTATTCTACTATTTTATTATTGAGCATAAATTAAAAATCTTTAAACAAGAAATCATTGTCTATTTATTATTAGCCAAAATTGTTTATTTCATCTATTTTATGAATATTATGAACAATGGTGAAACTGTGTTGAGCTTCATGCACGGTAACACCCTAGGATCTAATATTTTTAACTATATCGAAGTAGTCTACGATGGCTTTACCGAAGATGTGAAAATCAAAGAGCTACCAGAACGAATTATTATCTAAATGCGATCGCCAATGATCGCCAAACAATATTGCTCTCATCTGGGGCTTTAAATCAAGTTATGATGCTGATCATCTCTGATCAATAGTAAAAATAGAAAACCGCCCGACAAATTTCCGAGCGGAGTGTGGTGTGAGGAGTGAACGGAAACTTTTGTCTCCGCCCTTCCCTATTCTAAAATAGAACTTTGAAATTGCCAGAACTTTCTTGCTAAAACAGGGTTTAGTATTAAGTTTTATTGCAATAGGTCGCCTAGCAGCCCAAAATAATCAGTTAAGTAGCGTAAATATGTAAACACCAACCGATCGCAATCCCCAAAAAGACAAAGCGTACCACCTGCCAAAAAATATCGGGTAACAGAACACTTTCTAAGGTTAGCTCTAAATTATCTAGCTCTTGTTGCAGACTACGAAGTTCAGTTTTCAGGGGTTGAGGTTCAGATTGATCTTGCTGACGCTGTTTTAGTTCTTGCTGACGCTCTTTAATTTGCGATCGCTTTTCCCAGTCTTGTTTAACCTGAGCATGTCGAGACTGAAGCTGCACCAGAGATTGCTCTACCTCAATTAAGATCTGTGACAACTCATGTTCTTTAGTATCGCCAGATTTGGGGGATGACATCGTTAAAATTATTAAGATTAACTATAAAGCAATTTAGAACGACACGATATTAACCCATGTTTGACATAACGCCCCTCTCAACCAATAAAGTACCTAGTGAGTTAACGGATTTAGAACTAGCTCAGGCTCTAGCCGAACGCAGTGTCATTGCTCATCAAAACTGGCATCGTCTTAAAGGCAACCGAAAAGCCCAAGCCCAGCAGCAGCTAACCTCGGCACTGGTATTCTTGTTAACAGACCAACCTGCATCAGCATTACCGCACCTGAAGCAAGCAATCGGTTGGCTCGATGGTTCCCTTGCTTCTCCTCCTTGTCCTGATACTCAAAAGCGAAAAGAGGCTAAATAGTAGAATAAATTACATCTTAGTTAACTAGAGGACAGCATCTACTGTGGCGGGACATAGTAAGTGGGCAAATATCAAGCGACAAAAAGCAAGAGTTGATGCCAAAAAGGGTAAAACCTTTACTCAACTATCGAGGGCAATTATTGTGGCAGCCCGCAATGGCGTTGCTGATCCCGATGGTAACTTTCAGTTACGGACTGCTATTGATAAAGCCAAAGCAGCGGGGGTTTCTAATGATAGTATTGAGCGATCGCTGGCTAAGGGAGCGGGAACTTATCAAGATGGTGAGGCTGACCTCGAAGAAATTCGCTACGAAGGTTATGGCGCAGGGGGCATAGCGGTTCTAGTGGAAGCGCTGACGGATAATCGTAATCGTACCGTTGCCTATCTGCGGACTGCATTTACCAAAAATGGGGGGAACTTAGGGGAAACAGGTTGTGTGAGTTGGATGTTTGAACAGAAGGGAGTGGTGATCGTCGCTGCCGTCAATGAGGAAAAGTTACTAGAAGCTTCCATCGAAGGCGAGGCAGACAGTTATGAATTATATGATGATGAAGAGAGGGCAGAAGTACTGACAGAAGTTGCTAACCTAGAAAATCTTAACCAGACTCTACAAAAGCATGACTTTTTGATTGAAGAAATAGAATTGCGCTGGATACCCAATATTACAATTGAGGTAACTGATCTAGACCAAGGGCGATCGCTGATTAAACTGCTCGACACTCTAGAATCACTAGATGACGTACAAAACGTGACTGCTAATTTTGAGATGAGTACAGAATTAGCCTTGGCGAGCAGTTAAGTAGTCGTGTAAAATTAGCTACCTAGTTGGGATCGGGAAAAGGGGAAAGGGGAAAGGGAAAAGCGCAAGTTAAATGTGTAACTAATTTTGTGTAGGTACTTAAACTCCCGACTTGGATTTTAATTCTTGGCGATCGCTAATCCCTAACAGTAATACTGTAATCAATCAGGTTCTATCCGAGCAAAATGTTCCATCAGCATTCGGTGATAAAAGACGTAACCCCCACCCACTTTTTTCATCAATAGGCGTTCAGAGGCGTAATCGAGAAAGCGAGCGTAGTTCCAGGGAATGCGGTCTTTTTTGTAGAGGATCAGACGTAGGTTAAAGTGTTGGATACAGGCTCCTCCACCGTATACCAGTCCGAAAATCGGCCCAGACAGCCAAAGCTCCCAATTATCATACAACATTGTCCTCAGAAAAGCCTGGCTCAGTACC
>JBEANW010000223.1:0-7770 GCA_041165225.1 Cyanobacteriota bacterium
CCTGGCCCAATTTTATTGGTCTTTAATAAACTGGATCAGGCGGGTAGCGATGCTCTCAATAAGGCGAAAGAAGAATTTCCCCTGGCATTATTTATTTCGGCAAGCGATCGCTTAGGTCTAGAAACTCTGCGCCAAAACCTATCTCTGCTGGTGGATTTTGCAGGGGTGGGAGACTAATTTACCGCGCTTTTCAGTTGAGTAGAACACACAAGTTTAATCTAAAAAGCTTATAGCTAAAAACTAGTTAATCAACAACGTAGTTTATTTAATTGGAAACTGTGTTGAACAGGTAGTAAATCACAGTCGAAGTTGAATTAGGTAGCTTACAATCTTGTTTTGCTATCTTCTTTAAACCTATGGATTTTAAGACCTCACCAGAATCATCACTTCAAGCCTCAGCTTATACGGGGGCAATTTTATTAGATGTCGAAAATTTTCCTTTAAAGCTGGATCTCGCCCAACATCTCAAGTCACACTGCCGATATCCCCTCACGGTTAAGTTCGCTGTGGCAAATTGGCTTAATAGCAGCGTTTCTAAACTAGATCAGCATTTGCATCAACAGGGATATCAATTAATTCACGTTCCTAAATCCAAAAATGCTGCCGATGCCCAGATTCTAACCCTGGGCGCATCCTTACAGTTGAACTATCCCCAGGTGAAAGAAGTGGTAATAGTTTCTCATGATGCAATTTTTAATTATTTACATCAGACTCTACAAAGGCAGGGACATAATACCTATAAAGTTTATCAACAGTCAGGCAATGTATATCTTGATGATTTTGTAAGCGATCGCGATTCAATAATCACCAAAATTCCCGATGCTACGACTGCCCAGGGTATTACCTTGGAAAATAAAATCCAAACTCAAATAGAGCTGACTTTAGCTGAATTCACTCAAAAATCACAGTATCAAGTAACTTTATCGCAGTTATCTCAAGAATTTAAGGTTAAATATCAAAAATCTATTTCTGAGATGTTGCAGAGTAACAAATTACCAAAGTCAACCCTAAACTTTATTCAGAAAAATTGTGCTGCAAAAATTAAGGTAGAGGCAAAGGGTAACGAGCATTATTTATCCCTCAAGAGTACTTGAATGAGGAACTTGTTAGGTATCTTTGACGACCTCCTATTTGGAAGAATGATAACGGAGTGTATCCTTTAGGATAAAATCAAACCGTCTTCGTTGCTCCGCTTCTTTTATATGAATGCACATAGGTAAATTAGAATTGGATGGGTAGCTCACTATTAATTGAGAGGGAAAATAATGGTCGTTGCCAAGGATAAGTTACCCAGATTTACCCCCGAAGAGTATTTCCAATGGGAAGAAGGACAAAAGCTTCGTCATGAATATGTTAATGGTGAAGTTTACGCGATGAGCGGGGGGACAATCAATCACAGTAAAATTGCTAGTAATCTTAACTTTATCCTCAAGAGTCACTTGCGAGGCGGTGGATGTCAAATTTTAACCTCTGATGCTAGGGTTAATATTGTCCAGTCAAATGATTATGTTTATCCCGATCTAAGCGTTACTTGCGACGATCGCGATCGAGCGGCAATTCAAGCAATTAAATATCCTTGCTTGGTTGTTGAGATACTATCTCCGAGTACGGCAAATTACGATCGAGGAGATAAATTTAGAATGTATCGTCGCAATCCTAGTTTGCGGGATTATCTATTAATTGATACGGAGAAAATAGCGATCGATTTATATCGCCACAATGAATTAGGCAATTGGGAGATTGTCAATTATCAAGCTAAAGATCTGATCGAACTAGAGAGTATTAATTTAAGCTGCTTAATCGAGGATATTTATGAGGATATTGTTTTTGAAGCACTCAGCTAGCATTCAAATGCGATCGCTACCAGTGGGAAAAAGGGAAAAAGACACCGTGGGATATTTCCTGTTGACTTTTAAAACTTTCTCTTGATTTAACCCAGGCTGATCGTGATAAAACAATAAAGTTCTCTTATCGATAAAGAGCGTTCCGTAATCCCCATGACGAATCTTGACTACAGTGCCATAGCTGAACTTTCCTTATCAGGAGGATTGATCGATCGCTCTACAGCTAAAAGTATTTTGACTGCCCCTGATGTCTTGTTGCTAGAACAGTTATCCGCAGCTTATAAGGTGCGTCATCATTATTGGTCAAATCGCGTCAGGCTACACTTCTTATTAAACGCTCAAAGTGGTTTGTGTCCTGAAGACTGTAACTATTGTTCCCAGTCAAAGATTTCCTCAGCCGAGATTGAGAAATATCCCCTCATTGCTCAATCTAAAATTCTCCAAGCAGCAGATCGCGCAGCTAGTTTACAGGCGGGTACTTTCTGTATGGCTATCTCAGGGCGATCGCCTTCGGAATCAGTGTTTAACAGTGTTTTAGAGGCATTTACGGCGGTTAAGAGTAAGCACGATCTCAAGATCTGCGCCTGTTTGGGGTTATTAAGTGAGGAACAAACCCAGCGTTTGGCAGCGGTAGGAGTGGATCGGGTTAACCACAACTTGAATACGTCAGAAAATCATCACGAGCATATTTGTAGCACTCATACCTTTGGCGATCGCGTAGCCACCCTCAAAAATGTCCAAAAAGCAGGGATCACTACCTGTTCGGGTGGGATCTTAGGCATGAATGAAAAAGATGAAGATATCATTGACTTGGCTTATTCCTTGCGAGATCTAGACGTTACTAGTGTGCCGATTAACTTTCTGATTCCCATTGCAGGAACTCCTTTATCTGAAGTTAATCAACTGAATCCCCGTCGGTGTCTGAGAATTTTAAATCTTTTCCGTTTTGTCTTACCTAAGCAGGAAATTAGAATTGCGGGAGGCAGAGAAGTTCATTTGCGATCGCTCCAGGTAATGGGATTGTATCCTGCTAACTCGATCTTTGTCGGCGATTATCTGACTACCACAGGACAATCTGCCAGTAAAGATTTAGAAATGATCCGCGATGCAGGATTTGTCTTGGAAAATCCCGATGGTTCAGTCTTAGAGCAGGCAGATAAAATAGATTTAAACGTCGAGTTTAAACAGTCGGCATTATCCTGAAATTCAGTCTGACCATGACAGAATCAGCATATATCTTTACCAATACTTCCTTCGAGTCTGAGTTAGCTAGGTTGCAGGTATTAGAAAAAGTAGCCGATCCTGGTAGTTGTCGCCGAATTCTGGCGACAGGCATCTCTACTGGTTGGCAATGCCTCGAAATTGGTGCAGGGGCAGGATCAATAATGAACTGGATGGCATCAATAGTGGGAACAGAAGGAAAAGTCACGGCGGTGGATCTCGATACTCGTTTCATCAAAGATACTCATTTACCCAACGTCGAGATAGTCGAGGCTGATGTTAATCAAGTTACTTTCCCCAACTTGTTCGACTTGATTCATCTGCGTAATGTCGTAATCCATTTAGAAGATACCGCCATTTTAACCAAGCTACTAAAGCTGCTTAAGCCTCAAGGTTGGCTAGTAATCGAAGAACCAGATTTTTCTGCTGCTAGATTTATCTCGGGAACTCCAGCCCAACAGCGAGCAGTCGAGCGGGTGAATCAAGCTATTTGTCAGGTGTTTACCAATCAAGGAAAGGATTTTGCTTTGGGAATCAAGTTACCGTCGATGCTACAGCAATTAGGCTTACAGCAGATACAGGTGGAAAATGATGCTCCCATAGTTGCGGGAAATTCAGATCTTGCTACCATGATGAAACTTTCGGCGCAGCAACTAACAGAAAAATATCTTGCCACAGGTAAAGCAACTCCTTCAGATATTCAAACCTACTGTGAATTTGCCAAAAGTCCAACTGCTTGGGGTATCTATTTGGCAACAGTCGGAGTTCTGGCTCAAAAACAGTAAACGTAGCTAAGTGGAGAAGTTATTGATTATAGTTATTTGTCACAAAAGGTCGCCAATGATGAAAAATAGATAGTATATTAAAGCGGAATAGGATTGGTAAGTCTTAGTGTCTCAAGTAAGATCTAGCTGGCAACAAACGTTTAATATCTGTAGGTTACTGATCAAAGACCAACGGTTTCGTCTTTTAAGTGGGCAAGCACTGTGCTTAATGGTTTTTGCTCTTTTATGGTGGATGAACTGGAAACTGTTTTTGGCTACTAGCGTCGGTATCGGTGCTATGTCTGCCTGTTATCTTGCCCAAAATTCTCACTGGCAAAGCTATTGTCGGCAATGGCGCAACTTTTTTGTCGGTTCTAATCGCCAGCTCACTTTAGCGGTAGGAACTGGAGCATCGGGAGCTTTTTGTACTTACATTGCTGCTTCTGTTTGGGCGGATGCAGATAATCAATGGTTAGCCACTGGCAGTATTCTTCAGGGTTTTGTGAGTCTGACTACTCTAATTTGTTTACTCTGGTCTTTACGGGGAAAAAAAGCTAATTCCCTGGAAGCTAAATTAGACCAGTTGCTGGTTGATTTAAGCGATCGCGATCGCCTTAAGCGTTTAGTGGCAATCCGCCAGTTAACCCGACTATTAATCAGCAATCGTTTATCTGCCGAGCATTACGGCCAGTCTATTGAATATTACCGCCTAATGTTATCGGAGCCTCAACCAGCAGTCATTAAGGATGCTTTGTTAGAGAGTCTAGAACTTTTGGGTGCAGAAAAAATCTTACGGCAACCTTCTGTGGTACGAATTCCCCTGCAACTCCAACATTCCCCTAAACCAGTATTGGATACTCGTTCCTAACTATAAACTTTTTAAATAGAAAGTTTAGAACTTTAGAAGAGAGCGACAACTGCCTTGCAATATTACAATTGAGCATCTCCGATTTATATCTAAGATCATTATGCATTACCAATCTTTTATTTGTACCAGTATTTGTACCAGCTTATTATTATTCTCTTTGGCAGGCTGCAATAACAATCAACCTACCAGTAACTCTGCCAGCCCATCGCCGACATCTGAGTCTAATAGCAGTGCCACCGCATCAGTAATAGACTTGACTCAAGTTGGTTGTCAATTTCTGGAAGTTGAAGATAAAAATTATCAGTATCAACCCCAGAATCCGAAGGATTGCAAAAAGATCAATGCTGAGACTTTAGCTTCCAGGGAGTCTGGATTTAAACCTCTAGAATTAAAACCAGGGAAGTATATTTTTCGCGTTACCAATTCCAATGTTCCCTATCCACTAGGTTTTTACTTGAGGGGAAAGGGAATCAAGCAGGTTAGTTTACCTAAAGTTAGTGGCGGAGGGTTAACCAAGGGAATCACTAAAGATTATGAAGTTGATCTGACTTCTGGAGATTATGTATTTAGTTGCCCCCTAAATCCGACTCCCGATTATCCCCTGCTGGTTAACTAAGAATCAAGATGGGTTTTATGCTTTCAGATTCCATGAAACCCAGGTTATATTATGGTTTAGTTTGCATTGAATAAACCGTAGCCAAATGTCTAGTCCGCCTAAGTCTAACATTGTCGAAATATTGCAGCGTCGAGCCAGATCTCAAGGAGAGAAGATGGCTTATGTTTTCTTGCAAGATGGGGCAAATAAGGAGACTAGACTAACTTATCAGGAATTAGATCTGAAGGCAAAAGCGATCGCCTGTCGGTTACGGCAACTGGTTGCTCCAGGCTCTAGGGCTTTACTGGTATATCCTTATGGTGCAGGCTTGGAGTTCATCACGGCTTTTTTTGGCTGCCTCTATGGCGGAATTGTGGCAGTTCCCTGTCATCCACCGAAAAATCGCTTGACGACATTGGAGGTGCAAACCCGTCTAGAATCTGCGGAAGCAGTGATAGTTCTCACTGAATCGAGTTCATTTAATAAATTAAACCTAAGATTATCGGATTGGGGAAAAGCTACCCCGGATTGTTTGGATACGGACAAAATTGAGTTATTAGGGAATACTTGGACTGCTCCAGAGATCACGGCGGAGACTTTGGCTCTCTTGCAATATACTTCTGGCTCTACAGGAGAACCCAAAGGGGTGATGATTAATCACGGGTGTCTGATCCAGAATCAAGAGATGCTAAAGCAGTCTTTTGGTCACACTTCAGACTTGATAGGGGTGAGTTGGCTACCTTTGTTTCACGACATGGGTTTGATTGGTAACGTAATCCAGCCGATCTATGTGGGGGGGTCTTCCGTAATCATGTCTCCTGTTAGTTTTGTCCAGAAGCCAATTCGCTGGCTACAGGCAATTAGTAAGTATCGGGCGACTACTAGTGGCGCGCCAAATTTTGCCTATGATTTATTATGCGATCGCTTGACCACAGAGCAGTTGGCTCAATTGGATTTGAGCAGTTGGCAAGTGGCTTTTTGTGGTGCTGAACCAGTGCAAGCTCTTACTTTAGAGGAATTTAGTCTTAAGTTTGCCAGTTGTGGCTTTAAATCGACGGCTTTCTATCCTTGCTATGGCATGGCGGAGGCGACCCTGATGATAACAGGGGGAGATCAGGCTAAAGCTCCTCAAATTAGGTATCTGGATGAGATTGCCTTGGAGCAGAATAAAATAGTAGTGGCCACAAAATCCCAGCCAAAGACCAAGAGTTTTGTGAGCGCGGGTTATCCTTGGCTAGATGGTCAGATTTTGATCGCCGATCCTCTGACTTTAAAGGAATGTGAACCAGATCACATTGGCGAAATTTGGTTTTCAAGCTCTAGTGTAGGACAAGGATATTGGCGGCTACCTCAACAGACGCAGCAAACTTTTCAGGCTAGTTTTCAAGGTCAAAAGTATTTACGGACTGGAGACTTGGGCTTCATGAGTGACGGGGAACTCTATATTACTGGTCGTTTAAATGATGTTTTAGTATTTTGGGGACTAAATCACTATCCTCAGCATATTGAGCAAACAGTAGAGCAGTGTCATCTGGGATTAAAAGCAAACTCTGGAGCAGCTTTTGCCGTTGAGGTGGAAGGAAAGCCTCGATTGGTAATTGCTCAGGAAATTGAGCGCACCCATCGAAAATCTTTAGTGATGGAAGAGGTGGTCGAAGCGATTCGTTGGCAAGTTTTTCAGCAGCATTTTATTGATATCTACGGTATTGTTTTATTATTGCCAGGACGGATGCCGAAAACTTCTAGTGGCAAGGTACAGCGTAGTAAGTGTAAAGCCATGTTTCTCGATCAGAGTTTGGAAGTTTGGCAAGAATGGTATCACCAAGATGTGTCAAGTAGTGATGTGACTGGGTTGTTCCAAAGATATACGAATCCTCTTACCTATTTTAAGATCTTATCGGCGATCGCCAAGGGGAAAATACGACGAGGATTTTACTTGGTTAGTAATTTTAAATCCCTGGGATTTTTAGGTAATAAATAATTAAGTAATGAGTCTATTCAACTGAAAACGGCTGTAAAAAATCCTTCCCAATTATCTAGACCGAGAAGGATAATTAAATGAATAATAACTAAAAACTTTAAAGCTAAACCCCTCTCTTGAGGGAGATTTCTACTTGCTGAAATTCTTGATCTAAACGCTTTTTAAGTTTTTCGGGTAAAGGACGATTACCATAGGAACTATAGTATCCTGCGACCGCATTTAAGGCAGTTTGCATAGTAGTAAAAGATCTTAGCCCTGCAGTTTGACTATTACGACGATAGCGAGAAGCATAATCGCTAATTTGTTTGCGAGCCAGACCCACAGCATCCTTTTTGTTAGCAGCATCATCAGGTAACTCAATAGCTGTTCTTAAATTACCTAAGATAGCCACAGTATCCTCTCGATAATTGCCTGAAAGTCCTGAAGGATTAGAACCACAGCCCATTAAACTAATAGAAACTACTAAAACTAAAGCTAGTAGACGAGATAAGTATTTT
>JBEANW010000224.1:0-3105 GCA_041165225.1 Cyanobacteriota bacterium
TGAAATATAATCCAGTTTTAGCTGCTTGGGGGCGCGTGGCTCAGGGGATAGAGCAATAGATTCCGGTTCTATAGGTCGGGGGTTCGAATCCCTCCGCGCTCATAGTTAGTAACTGATGTTACGCACTCATTGATTGGTGGAGATCGGGAAAAGGTTAAAGGGAAAGGGGAAAAGGGTTCAGTGTTCTATTTTTATAACTCACTGAAACCATTAATTCTTCTTGTTTTGCGTAACATCAAGTTATAAATCAAACTTGATTGACTAAGAAAACCATCGTTTTTCTGATACCTAGAGGCATTGCCTTTAGGTATTTTTATGGTGATTGATCTCAACTATGGCTGCGCCAAAAAGAGCGATTGCTTTATTCAAAGATGCTGATAATTCGGCATCGGCGATAATCCCTGCTGCATCTAAACCCCTACCTGCAAGATTGAGGGTCAAGTTAGCTGGCTCAATAATTTGAGCTGACATGGTGACTAAGATTTCTCTCAGAGAATTCATGGCAATATTTGCTCTGGGGTTAGTATTAATCAAAGTCACTGGTTTACCAGGAAATTCGATACTGCTTACCAACCAATCAAGAGCATTTTTGAATGAGCCAGGGACACCATGAGCATACTCAGGAATAGAGATGATCATGCCGTCACTAGATTGGATTTGTTGTCGCAGAGAAATCACCTCATGGGGGAAAGGTTCACAATCTAAATCTGGATTAAAGTGTGGTAAATTTGCCAGTCCCGAATACAGCGTAATATCAATAGCTGGAGCAGCTAAGATTTTGGCAGCTTGTAGACCAGCGAGGTTAGATGACGTAGCCCTTAAACTACCTGATATTGCCAGAATTTCTAGATTATTCATGAGGACATGGCTATTTATTAAAGCTTAAACAATTGGGATAAGTAAACCAAGTACAATGACAGGGATAAACCCTAGCTTATTTCTACACACCAATAGATAAGTTAGCTCCTATCTCTTATACAATCCTGAATTACCTCTATGATGGATGCTTTTGCCTTAGTTCCTCCAGAATGGACTAAATCCGCAGGTCATGCCCTTGATTTTCGATGTCCCAGTTGCAAAACTGAACCCGCAAAGGCAAAAAGTGTTTGGCTCAATCGTCGCTCCCCTGTCAGTGTAGTTAACAAGCGGAAATACCAAGAGTTTTATCAGTGTGAGTGCGGCACTGCTTGGTGGGGTTGGAGTGATGATCGTCCACCCTCGGAATTAAATCAGAATTAAATGATACCTAAGCTCGGCTTTTTTCGTACCCAAAAAGGCTCTATTCTAAAATATGACTTTAGTTACCTACTCAAAGAATGCAGTTCGACAAAATTCTGATCGCTAATCGAGGAGAGATTGCTCTACGCATCTTACACACCTGTGCTGAAATGGGTATTGCTACTGTAGCTGTTCACTCTACCATCGATCGCCAAGCACTCCACGTTCAGTTGGCAGATGAAAGTGTCTGTATTGGGCCTCCTCCATCGAGCAAAAGCTATCTCAATATCCCCAATATTATTGCTGCTGCCTTAACTCGCAATGCCACGGCAATTCATCCTGGTTATGGATTCTTGGCGGAAAATGCTCGCTTTGTGGAAATTTGTAACGATCATCAGCTAACTTTTATCGGCCCTTCAAAAGAGGCGATGCTAGCGATGGGAGATAAATCAACTGCCAAGAAAACGATGCAGCAGGCAAAAGTACCGACGGTGCCTGGGAGTAATGGTTTACTGCGGGATGAGACGGAAGCCAAAGCGATCGCTGCTCAAATGGGCTACCCTGTGATGATCAAAGCCACCGCTGGGGGTGGTGGTCGGGGAATGCGCTTGGTGCGAGAGGAAGGGGAACTAGTCAGAATGTTCCAGGCTGCCCAGGGAGAGGCGGAGGCTGCTTTTGGCAATGGCGGGGTTTATCTGGAGAAGTTTGTCGAAAATCCCCGACATATTGAGTTTCAGATTCTTGCCGACAGTCATGGCAATGTGGTTCATCTAGGAGAACGGGACTGTTCGATCCAACGTCGTCACCAAAAGCTATTGGAAGAAGCCCCCAGCGCCGTATTGAGTGCCGAATTACGCCAGAAAATGGGAGATGCCGCCGTTAGAGCCGCCAAATCAATTAATTATGTGGGTGCAGGAACAGTGGAGTTTTTGCTCGATAAGTCAGGGGATTTCTACTTTATGGAAATGAATACTCGTATCCAGGTGGAACATCCAGTTACCGAAATGGTGACAGGGATAGATTTGATTGCCGAGCAAATTCGGGTAGCTCAAGGAGAAAAACTCAGATTTACCCAAGAGCAAGTAAAACTTCGGGGTCATGCGATCGAATGTCGCATCAATGCCGAAGATCCTAAACATAATTTTCGTCCCCATCCAGGAAGAATCAGCGCCTATTTACCCCCAGGGGGCCCAGGAGTGAGGATGGATTCCCATGTTTATACTGACTATGAAATTCCCCCTTATTACGATTCTTTAATTGGTAAGCTGATTGTCTGGGGTGAAGATCGAGATATGGCAATTAAGCGGATGCGACGCGCCCTAAGGGAATGTGCTATTACAGGAGTTCCTACTACCATTGAGTTTCATCGACGTATTTTGGAAACTCCTGCTTTTCTCAAAGGAGAAATTTACACCAATTTTATCGCCGAACACCTGAGCGACTGATTCCATTTGCCCTTAATTCATGAGCAAGAACTAAAAACTAAAAACTAAATTAATGATTCAGAGCCATAGTGATCAATCCCTGTTGACCAACCAGGATTTCTCTGAGCAAAGTACATAACCCCACCAAGATAATCGGGGTAATATCAACTCCGCCAATGGGTGCAACTATTTTGCGTAAAGGATTGAGCAAAGGCTCAGTAGGCACAACCACTAAATTAAAGGGAAACTTGTTCAACTCCGCTTGAGGATACCAAGTCAGAACAATTCTAAAAATAAATAAGATGGTCATTAATCCCAGCAACAGGCTAATTGCGATCGTGTCGATAGTTAAATTCATAAATATTGCTTAATGTAAACATATACTATGTATTGTACTGCCACCCCAGGCTTTCAACGGGGTCAGGATGGAATAAATAATAAACTTTGGTTTTGGTAAAAAAAC
>JBEANW010000225.1:0-5915 GCA_041165225.1 Cyanobacteriota bacterium
TCATCTTTACGACGGCGACTATACGATCTGCCCCTCAATCGTAAAACTAATTTGATTCCTTGGTTCAGTTTTGGGGGCTTAATTCTGTTTATGGGGGCGGGGGGATTAATGCTCCAAGGAATTCTCAAGCATCAGTTAGTGGGACAAACCGCAGCCAAACTGGATGTTAAAACTCAGGTAATTCTCCTATCAGAAACTCAACCTAGTAGTAATTCAGCAGCCTTAGCCACAACCATCTCCGCTGTTACCGAAGAACAAGGTTACACTGCTGCCTATGTAATCCAAGCCGACGGGATTATCTCCCTGTCATCATCTGCTGCCAAAATTGCTGGGGCTATTAGGAGTAATCTGGCTTTACCAGATCAGCAAATTCTGGAACAGGCAATCAATAGTCCAGGCACAGTGACTCATCAGACCGCTACCATCGAAGGTCATACCTATGCCTTAGCCGCTCAAACCATTGACGATAGTAGTGGTCAACCTGTGGGGATTTTGGTACATGGGACTGACCTCAAGTCGATTAATTATATTCTCCAAAGTAATTTGCTCGCCCAGTCGGCTCTGTCTTTGGTGATTTTAATTTTTATGATTTATCTGAGTCAGATTTTAGGTCAGGCGATCGCTGAACCGATTGAAAGTCTGCAAAAGGTAGCTCAAGATTTTGCTGCGGGTAATTTTGCCACCCGAGCCAAGATTAATTCTCAAGATGAAGTTGGTTTGTTAAGCAGCACCTTTAATGTTTTGGCGGATTCGATTGAAATGAATGAAGCCCGTCTCAAGCAGGATGCAGAACGCTCCCATCTACTTCAGGGGATTGCCTATAGTATTGCTCAGGCGGAAAATGCCCAAGAAGTATGGCAAACCGCAGTGGTCAGCAGCCAGACAGTGCTGCAAGCTGATCGGGTAATTTATCATCGTTTTGCGTCAAATTGGCAGGGGAAGATTATTGCTGAAGCTGTTAGAGAGGGATTTCCCCAAGCTTTGGGAACTGAAATTAATGATCCTTGTTTTGCCGAAGGTTATGCGGAAGCCTATCAACAGGGCAAGGTGAAGGCGATTACTAATATCTATCAGGAAGAACTCGATGATTGCCATCTCCAAATGTTAGAAACCTTGGCGGTAGTTGCCTGTCTGATCACCCCTGTATTGTCGGAAAATAGATTAGTCGGTTTACTCATCGCCCATCAATGTAGCGAGGCAAGAGCTTGGCAAGCCGATGAGATTACCCTACTGACGCGGATTGGTGAACAGGCGGGTAGAACAGTGGAGAAAATTGAAATCTTAGAACGGCAGCAACAGTCCCAGCAACAGGAAAAAGCCACCAGAGAGAATCTCCAGCGTCGGGCTTTGGAATTATTGATGGAGGTAGACCCCGTTAGTCAGGGAGACTTAACTGTCCAGGTACGGGTACAGGAAGATGAAATTGGCACGATTGGGGATGCCTACAACGCGACGATTGAAAGTCTACGAAAATTGGTATCCCAGGTCAAAACCGCTGCCCTTCAGGTATCTACCACCACCAACGACAAAGACCGTTCTATTCGGGAACTATCTACGGGAGCTTCGATACAAACGACAGAAATTAATGCTGCCTTAAAACGGATTCAAGGTATTACCGACTCGATTCAGGCTGTAGCCCATAATGCCAAGGCAGCGGAGATAGCAATGCTCAAAGCAACGGCAACCGTCAAGGCGGGAGATGAGGCGATGAACCAAACCGTTGCAGGTTTCCAAGAAATCCGCGATACCGTAGCAGCCACGGCGAAAAAAGTTAAGCGCTTGGGAGAGTCATCCCAAAAGATTTCTAAGGTGGTCAACGTTATTAGTGACTTTGCCGATCAGACTAACCTCTTAGCCCTCAATGCATCCATTGAAGCGGCTCATGCAGGGGAAGAAGGACGGGGTTTTGCTGTAGTAGCAGAGGAAGTGCGATCGCTAGCTCGTCAATCCGCAGCAGCCACGGCAGAAATTGAAGCTCTAGTGGCAGAGATTCAGGCGGAAACCAATGAAGTGGTGGCTGCTATGGAGGCGGGGACAGAACAGGTAGTGGCAGGAACTAAACTGGTGGATAAAACTCGCTACTCCCTAGTTCAGATTGGGGATGTGAGTCAAGAAATTAAGCAGCTAGTGGCCGAAATTGCCGCGGCGACGGTAGAACAGTCCCAAGATTCAGCCGTAGTCAGTAAAGTCATGGTGGAAGTTGCTGCTATTTCTGATCAGACCGCCAGTGAGGCGATCGCTGTATCGGCATCATTTCAGGATCTACTGACCGTAGCGCAACAGTTAGAAGATAGTGTGGCTAAATTCAAAGTCAGCTAACTAAATTATTTATTTATTTATTGATTAATTAAAATATTGAAATTGCTATGACGAATTTTGCTCACGATCATGACCAAGAAGCAGCCATTGATTCTCTGATTCAGGGTAATTTAAACTCTGGTTCGTGGTGGGACAGGCAAGGTATCCGAGCTAAAATCACAATTTTGGCGATCGCCTTGGGTACGATACCGACCCTCTCCCTGGGTTCGGTGGTCTATTACTTTGCTGCTAATTCTGCAACTCAAGAGATCGCTACTACGGACACCACTACGGTTGATGGCTCTCCAAGAAAACTGGGATTAATCTTGGCTCTGGGTACTGGCCTGGTGGCAGTGGGGACAGGGGCGATCGCCTCTGCCCTAGCCAATCGATTACTACGTCCCCTACGCCATGCTACTAATGCCGTCCAGGAAATCAGTCAGGGAAATTTTACGACTCGACTAGTAATTACGGGGACTGATGAAATTGCTCAACTGGGTAGCAAAATTAACCAGATGGCGGCTCAAATCCATGACTTGGTGCAGGTTCAAACTATGCTTGCCCAAAAGTCCGAAGCGATTAAAAATATTGCCCTGCAATTAGCTGCTACCCAGCGTTGGTCAGAAATTTTAGAGTTGGTGGTGCAGGGAAGTTATGGAGCGATGAAAGCCGAACGAGTGGTTTACTATCAATTTGATGACCAGTCAGCGATCGCCGTAGCGGAATGTCTTGCCCCAGATCAGCAAGCAGTCAAAAATAGTAACTTGAGTTCTGAACTAGTTGCTGAATATCAGGCTCAATCATCTTTGCGACCGGTGGAAGTAATCAACAATCTCTCCCAAACAAATTTAACGACCGCGAAACAAGAATATCTGCAATTCCTGGGGGTAAAGTCTGGTTTAATCGCTCCTGTGATCATTGAAGATCAATTACGGGGATTATTAATGGTTCATCAGTCTGGGGAGTCTCTGCCCTGGATGCAGGAAGAAGTAGAGTTTTTAACTCAAGTTGCCAGCCAACTTGGCTTTGCCATTACTCGTTTAGAACTTGTAGAACAGCAAAAGCTAGGGGAGATGCGAGAGAAGTCAGCCAAAGAAGCAATTCAGGCTAGAGCCTTGAGTCTGCTGCTTGAAGTAGATGATGTTGCTCAAGGTAATTTAACTCGACGGGCGAGGGTAACGGAAGATGAAATTGGGACGATCGCCGATGCTTATAATTCCACTATTGAAAGCCTGCAAAAATTGGTTGACCAAACTAAAATCGCTGCCACAGAAGTACAGCTTAATACCACCGCGAATGATTTAGCAGTGCAGTCTTTAGCCCAGGAAGCGATCGCTCAAGCCACCTCAATTTTTGGGATGCTCGAACAGGTCAAGGAAATGGAAACAGCCATCAGTTTGATCGCCCATCAGGCACATCAGGCGGAAGAATTTGTCCAACAGGCAACCACCACCATCGCCCGTGAAGACCAGACCATGAATCTGACAGTTGCCGAAATCAAAGCCGTGGAGCATACTGTAACTCAAACTGCGACTAAAGCAGAAAAATTGGGTGCATCTTCCCAGTCAATTTCTCAGGCGGTAAACCTCATTGGTCGCTTCGCAGCCCAAACTCATCTCTTAGCCCTCAAAGCCTCCATCGAAGCAGCCAGGGCGGGGGAACAGGGAGCAGGCTTTGCGGTCATTGCCGAGGAGGTCAGATCTCTGGCTACTCAGTCAGCAGAAGCCACCGTCGAAATTGAAACCCTGGTCAGCAAGATTCAACTAGAAACTGCTGAGGTAGTTCAAGCGATGCATCAGGGGGCAGCGCAAATTGCTTCGGGGAATGAACTGGTGCAGCAGACTCGTCATAGTCTCAGCCAGGTAAATCATGCCAGTAGCGAAATTAGGAAACTGGTAAGCTCCATTACCCAAGCTACCCAACAACAGTCCGCTACTTCTGCCCAGGTGAGTCAAACTATGGTGGATGTGGCGGCGATCGCTGAACATAATTCTCAGTCTGCAACCCAAGTGTCTAGTTCAATTCAGGAACTATCGGCGATCGCCGAAAAACTCCAATCTCAGATCGCGAAATTTAAAACCTAATTATTTTATTCTGTTGCTCATACCAATAAACCATGTCACTCAACCCCGATATCCGCGATCAAGCCTATCAATTCTTTATCGAAGAAGCTCAAGAACTGTTGCAGGTTCTCGAAGCAGGTTTACTTGACCTCCGTCAAGACCACAGTATCCCCAAGGTACATGAGTTAATGCGGGCGGCTCACTCCATCAAAGGTGGAGCTGCTAGTGTCGAGTTGAGTGCGATCGGTTTATTGGCTCATCGTTTGGAAGATTTTTTTAAGGCTCTTTATAGTGATGAGGTTGATTTTGATGAGGAATTAGAAAGTTTATTACTCCAGGGATATGATTGCTTATCTCATCCTTTACTAGAACAGGTGGCAGTGGGCTGCTTTGATGAGGAAGCAGCTTTACTCAAAGCCGAACCAGTCTTTGCTGCCTTGGAAATTCGTTTGGCGGAAGCTCTGCAAAACGCCGATAACTATATTCCTAGCTCCAATGATTTGGGGGTAGATATTGTCTCTTCTATTTTTGAAGTGGACGTAGTTCAAGCTCTAGAGCATTTGCAGTCAGTGATTGCTGATCCTGATAATTATGACCCCGCAGCCGAACTGGCAGGAACTCTGGAAATGTTTGCGGGTTTTGCGGAGCTATTTAACCTATCAGGATTTAGCGATCTTGTCCAAACTGCCCAAACAGCATTAGAGTTAAACCCTCAAGCAGCATTAACTATTATTCAAATTACCGTTGCTGACTGTACTGTAGCTACGGAACAAGTCTTAGCAGGCGATCGCGAACAGGGTGGCAGAGCTTCTCTAGCTTTGATGGAATTAGCTCAAGGTAATCTTGGGGCAATGGATCAGGCGACCGCTCTAGATCAAGATCAGGATCAACTTTGGGCAACTGCACCCCTAGCTGAGGATATTTTTGGAGGAATGACTGAAGAGTATTCTGGATTAGAATTTTCTGCATCTGAAGCCACGGATGATCCTGATAATTTGTGGTCTACTATGCCTGGACAGGAGAATTTAACCGCAGATATCTTTGGTAATATTCCTGATGATTCTAATGCTCTTGAGCTAAATCCAGCATCTGAAGCCAATGATGATCCTAATCATATTAGTCAGATTTTTGACATGGTAGCTGATGAAGCAGTAGCCGAAGCTGACTCAATGGACGATGTTTTTGCTTTTGCTCAAATCCCTTCCGACTCTGATAATTTATGGTCTACTATTCCTGAGCAGGAGAATTTAATAGAAGATATCTTTGGCACTATTCTTGATGATTCTGATGCTCTGGAGCTAAATCCAGAACCTGAAGCAGTAGCCGAAACTGATCCTGATGATCTTAGTCAGCTCTTTGACATGGTAGCTGATGAAGTAGTAGTCGAAACTGTGGCAATGGAGGATGTTTTTGCCTTTCATGAAATCCCTTCAAACTCCAATAATCTGTGGTCTACTACTCCAGATAACTCCCCTGCTCTTGAGTTAGATTCGGCATCTGAAACTGATCCTGATGATATTAGTCAGCTTTTTGACATGCTAGCTGATGAAGCAG
>JBEANW010000226.1:0-3222 GCA_041165225.1 Cyanobacteriota bacterium
CTACGCATTTTATTCGCTACCAGGGTAGAGGTAGCCATTTTAAAGCTTTCGATGAAGTCCATTGGTTTTATTCTTAGTTTTTAGTTCTTAGTTTTTAGTCAAGGCGAGTCTCCTATACCTATGGTAGACAACGAACATCTCATCGGCAAAAGCTCGCCTGAGTTTGCTGTTATAGCAATTCTCAGAGCTATGGGGTACTGCTTTTTCCCCTTTCCCCCTTTCCCTTTTCCCAAACAAAACTGAGGTGTACCTCACGAATACGAGAAACGCTATAACTAACCTTGCGCGATCGCTATTGATTTGGTGAACCCCCAAATGATAATGTGCTAGTAAAAGGCTAAAAACTAACCATCATTAAGATTTAACGTTCTGTCACTGGTGAAACATGGTTCCTCTAAAAGACGAAAACCCAGTTAAAATAATTCCCTACGTCACCTATATTTTAATTGCAGCTAATATTCTGGTTTTTGTCTATGAACTTAGTCTCAACGCTAATCAATTAGATCTTTTCTTTCACTTATTCGCCGTAGTTCCCCAAGAGCTAACCGCTAGCTTTAGTGGTGTTGATGTTCACCAAAGTATTCCTGAAGCAATAACACCGATAACTTCGCAGTTTTTGCACGCGGGATTTGCCCATGTTGCCTTCAATATGCTGTTTCTATACATCTTCGGTAACAATATTGAAGAACAGTTGGGGAGGGCTAAATTTTTGCTGTTTTACCTATCCTGTGGGGTATTAGCAGTGATAGCTCAATGGTTCTTTTCGGCAACCTCCAGCATCCCTTCTCTTGGGGCTAGTGGCGCGATCGCAGGAGTAATGGGCGCATATATCCTTAAGTACCCTCAAGCCAAAATTGTGACGGTTCTTCCTTTGGGCATCTTTTTTCCTCTATTTAAAATACCTGCGGTGTATTTTTTGGGTTTCTGGTTTGTGGAGCAAGCTTTAAATGGAATTTCTTCCCTAGAAGTTCCCACCAGTGTCGGCATGGAAAGCGGAGGCGTGGCATATTGGGCCCACGCAGGTGGATTTATTGCAGGAGCTATCCTCGGTCCCATGTTAGGTTTGTTTGCTGACAGTGCCGATGATCAATCCTAGGGACTAACGATAAAGCTGTTTGGTTAGAGATCGCTTTATCTGTAACGTCAATGTAGCATTTATTAAATTACTACCTTTACAGGATAGGCATTTCGAGCTAGATCTGCCTCTAGTTTTATGGATCAATAAAATCTGCTGCATTGCCAGGAATCATGGTTAGCTTGCCACAGTCTTCAGGAGCGATCGCTGCTTGAACACTATAGTCATATTTGATTTCTGGGTGGAAATACGAACTATAGAAAAAAGTGCGATCGCCTGATCTGTAGGTTGGGTGGAACGAAGTGAAACCCAACAAGCTTAATGAAAAATCTATTCACGACCAACTACCAAATCAAACATCATTTCCCCACTACCGCCATCGAGTAGAAAAGTCTGCATCTGCTCGTGGTAGCGTCCAAATACAATGAAGGTGATCTGGAAGAATAGCGATCGCATAGATTTTAAGAGGATGTCGAACTAAAACTTGTTTAAATGAATCTCGCAACAAGTCTAATATTTTCAGGCATGCAGAGAATGGGACGACGATTCTGAGTAACGAGGGTGAAAAAGTATCTACTGCCTGGATTTTTGGCTCTAAGATATTGCATAGCGCCATCATAGTCTTGATTATCGATTGTTGGGTTTTGCTTCGCGCTACCCAACCTACAAGATCGGCGATCGCCATTGCTGATCGAGATTGGTGATCCCTTTGGAAGCAGCAATTTAAGATCTTAAATCAGTAACGAAATCAACAATTAAGGGTATGGTCCAACTCCCAATCAGTAACATGATTACTGTATTGATGCCATTGTTGATATTTTAATTTTAAATAAGAATTAACCAAAGATTCTCCCATAGCTTTTGCCAAAACCGAGTTATTTTCTAAACACCGTAGAGCATCTAGTAAATTAGTAGGAAGACGTTTGACCTGAGCAGATGGCGGTTCGGTGTAACTATTATAATTAGCGCGATCGCCTGGATCGATTTGACGTTCAATACCATCTAATCCTGTGGCAATAATTGCACTGGGAAGTAAGTAGGGATTGACTGCACCATCCGCTAGTCGAAACTCAAACCGACCATGATCAGGAATCCGAATCATATGGGTGCGATTGTTACCACTATAACTAACGGTATTAGCCGACCAAGTTGCCCCCGATAATGTATTGACAGCATTAATCCGCTTGTATGAATTAATTACAGGATTGCTAAAAGCGCACAAAGCTGGGGCTGACTCTAAAACTCCGCCGATAAATTGATAGCCGATGGGGGAAAGTTCTGAAGCTGCCGTTTCATCATGGAACAGATTAATCTTGCCTGTACTATCCCAAACAGAAAGATGAGTATGACAACCGTTACCAGTCAAGTTAGCAAAGGGTTTGGGCATAAAAGTCGCACGAAATCCATGCTTTTCGGCAATACTTTTGGTCATGTATTTAAAAAAAGCATGGCGATCGGCTGTAACTAAAGCATCATCATAAGTCCAGTTCATTTCAAACTGTCCATTACCATCCTCATGATCGTTTTGATAAGGTTTCCAGCCCAATGCCAACATCCCGTCACAAATCTCACTAACCACATCATAACGGCGCATCAATGACTGTTGATCGTAGCAGGGTTTAGCAGAGCGATCGCGACTATCGGCAATTTCTAGCTCATCTGCTGAAAGCAGAAAATATTCACACTCGACTCCAGTTTTGATGGTATAGCCCCTTTCTTGAGCTATTTTTAGCATTTGCTTCAGCACTAACCGAGGACTCTGCATAATCGGGTTGCCATCTACCCCATAAAGATCGGCGGGCATCCATGCCACATCTGGCTGCCAAGGTAACTGAAATAGACTATCGCGATCGGGTATAGCGAAAATATCGGGATCGGCAGGACTCATATCCAACCAAGCAGCGAATCCCGCAAATCCTGCCCCATTTTCCGCCATTTCATCAATACTTTGGGCAGGAACAAGTTTGGCTCTTTGCACCCCCAATAGATCGGTAAAAGAAATCAGAAAATAACGAATTTGGCGATTGCGAGCTAGTTCTGATAATAACATCGTAGTCGATCAATACCTCCCATAGTTCATCCACACTATGAAGCGATCGCCTGGAGATATTTGTAACCATTAATACTATTTAACAAAAAAATTGCAT
>JBEANW010000227.1:0-9696 GCA_041165225.1 Cyanobacteriota bacterium
AAAGCATAATCGATCACAAAGCTTTCTGTCGCATCTGCCACCAATGATTCCGTAGCCCCACACTTTAAAGCTTTTTTTTGAATTGGCTCTAATTCATCCCCCTGTCCCAAGTCAGCAGCCAGGGTAATTACTTCCTTTACCCCCCACTCATTTTTGAGGTAGGGAATACAGACAGTGGTATCTACTCCCCCTGAGTAAGCTAAGACAACTTTATCGGCACGTCCCATGATTGATTTCCTAGAAATATATATAAAGCTCAAGGGGTATTTTACCTAAAAGCCCACTCTTTAAAATGTTTTTCTTGGTCAATTTTGCGTGATACTAGCTAAAAATCTCAATCACTCAGTAATCTTTAACTGATCCAGATTCCAGAATGCACCCCCCAGAGCCGAATATTCTATTTCTTCAATTTTGTTACGTACTGCTGTCAGGGAATAGGGATTAACTAGATAAATTAGGGGCAATTTTTCCGAGCTTAACTGTTGAACTTTGGCATAAATTGCTTTACGTTTTTCGATATCTAACTCTCTGGCTCCTTCGATATAAAGTCTGCCTATTTCTGCTTCCCAATCAGCAATTACTCTTCCTTCCAAACCTTTAACAGGCTGGTTAAACATATGTGAACTACCGTCTGGCGACCAAAGGTTAAACCCACTATTAGGTTCGTTTGATCCAGTAAAACCTAGCAAAATACAGTCCCAATCAAGAGAATTATCTACTTTACCAATTAAAACATTGAAGTTGATGGTTTTAAAATTAACTTTAATGCCAATTTTGGCTAAGTCTTCTTCAATTTGATTCCCCATCGCTTCGGCACCTGTACTACCAGTGTTAGTGTTTAAAACAAAACTAACCCGATTGCCATCTTGATCGAGTAATTGATCTTGTTTGTTGTATGTAAATCCTGCTTCCAACAATAATTCTTTTGCTTTTTGGGGATTGTAAGCATACCCAGCCAAGCCATCATAATAATAAGGAGATTGTTTAGAAATATCCGATACTTGTGGCTCACCTAATCCTCGAAAAATATTCTTGATCATACGCTCGCGATTAAGAGCATAGGATACTGCTTGTCTAAAATTCACCTCGTTAAACCAACGAGATTTAATCGGCTTGACTACAGGTTTACCGTTTTTTTGACCTTGGTTGAGGTTAAATGTAATAAAAGTTGTGCCGTAAGCTGATCCTCCGTTGTAAATAGTAAAGTTGCCCCGATTCTCCTCTTTTTTGAGCAGGGAGAAATTCTGTGCAGAAACAGCGAGAGCATCTAGGCTACCAGAGCGAAATTGTAGTAGAGCATTGTCGGTGGATTCGACAACTTCCCAAAATACTTTGTTAATATGAGGAAGATCTTCCTCCACAATGCTGTTTTTCCAGTAATAGGGATTTGCTTCAAAAACTAGTCTTTGAACAGTAGTATAGCTTGCTATTTTATAAGCACTACTAGCAACAATTTTTTCTGGAGGGGTGTCTACTGTCCAAGTAGAAAGAAACTTTAACTGTCCCTTGTTGTCTTTCTGCTCTACAGTTTCGCTTAAAATATGAGCTGGTAAAATTGCTGCACTTGTAGCTCCAAGAAAAGGGGCAAAAGGTTCAGGGATAGTAAACTTAACCTGTTGGTCATTCATTTTGACTACTTTAGGCAAAGCTCCATTCTGACCAATTTTCAGGATATCTCTAGTACCCGTAGGAATCTCAGGATTAAGGTAAAGCTGATTGTAAGTAAATAACACGTCATCTACTGTTAAAGGATGACCATCAGACCACTTGAGATTCGGTCTTAAAGTATAAATAATCTCCAGTTTATCATCTGAGATTTCCCAAGATTCCGCTAAAGCTGGTTCAATTTCTCCTGTAATTGGATTTTCACGTATTAAACCATCAAATAGCATTCTGCCGACATCACTACTAGTTTTATCTCCAGATAATACAGGGTTAAAAGTTTTAGGATCGCTTAAAATAGATATAACTAACTGATGTGGTTGGTCGGGATCTGCCAAGAGGGTACTAGGATTACAGGCTGTCAGAGAAATCAGCAAGAGTACTGCTGAAATCATCGCTAGACATTTAGTGACCAATGTTCGGAGTGAGTGGAGCAAATCCAAAGCTTATATTTTCCCTTACTCAGTTTTAGACAATATTTAGACCACATTATATTTGCTGTCGTCAATTTTGAGGTATGAATTTGATAGTAATATTGTTTCTAGCTACCAGTAGCAGGTAAGTATCAAGCGATCGCAAGTTATTATTAAACAATTAACTAATTTCTATGGCATCTAGTAATCGGATTGGTGTAGCGGTAGTTGGTACAGGATTTGGGCAGAAGATTCACCTTCCTGGTTTCCAACATCATCCCCGCACGGAAGTTGTCGCTATCTATAACCGCGATCTGAATCAAGCCAAAAAGATTGCCGATGAGCATCAGATTTTCTATGCCTACAATAGTCTAGATAAAATTCTTTCTCTGCCTGAAGTAGATGCGGTCAGTATCTCCACTCCGCCGTTTTTACACTACGAGATGGCGAAGCAAGTCTTAGGTGCCAAGAAACACTTGCTGTTAGAAAAGCCGATGGCAATGAACGCCACCCAGGTTAAAGAACTATATCATTTAGCACAGTCTCAAGGAGTAACGGCGATCGCTGATTTTGAATTTCGCTATGTCCCTGCCTGGTTAGCTTTAGCCGAACATCTAGAAAATGATTATGTGGGTAAAAAAAGATTAATTAAAATCGATTGGTTGGTGACTAGTCGCGCTGACCCCACCAGAGACTGGAATTGGTATTCTCAACAGCAGGCTGGAGGCGGTGCTTTGGGGGCAGTAGCTTCCCATGCCTTTGATTATATTAACTGGCTATTTGGCTCTGTATCCAAGCTCTGTGGCTATCTCAACTGTGCCATACCCGAACGTCCAGACCCTAAAGAAGGTGGTGTCATGAAGCCTGTGGATGCCGATGATACCTGCTTAATTATGATGGAACTAGCCGATGGAACTCCTGTGCAGCTATCGATTAGCTCTGTTACCTATGGTGGCAGAGGACATTGGATTGAAGTCTATGGCGAAAAAGGAACTTTAGTGCTGGGCAGTAGTAACTTAAAAGATTACGTCCACGGCTTTGAATTATTCGCTGCGACCCCTGGTAAATCTTTAAAAAAGGTTTCCATTCCTCAAAAATATGATTTTAATCAAGTATTTACCGATGGCAGATTAGCCCCATTTATTCGTATCGTCGATCGCTTTGTTGCCTCAATTGATGAGGGACAATCCCTCACTCCATCCTTAAAAGAGGGGATTTATTCCCAATTACTCATGGATTTAACTCATCGATCGCATCAACAAAAAACTTGGGTTAATGTACCTGATATTGGAACATTTATTGCTAATTAAATAAGTCTTTGAATCTCAAGAAACCCTGACAATTAATAATTGGCAAAATTAGCAAAAAGGAATATGATTTAGGTATGGTCAGTAAAAACACTTAATCTTATCAGCTAAAAGAAAAACAATTCTGTTACAAAATTTACTAACCACTAAAATGTTTTTCTAGCCTCAGTAGTTGCACAAAGATAATCCCGTCGATGACAATTCCGTTGATATTTCATCGCCAAGTTTTTGCAACCAAACTAAACTTTCTTAGTTGAGCAAAGTATCTCTTATGTTATCCACCATCATTTCAACTAAACCAATTAAACGTTATTCCCTTGCTACAATTCGCGAAGAAGCTAGCAACTTACTAGAAATTGGCGCAATTACCCTCGATCAACCCTTGCGAATTTTATTTCAATACTTGCCCGCCAAAGAGTGGGGAATGATCGAATGTGAGCTTGAACAGTACGATTATTTATTACGCGATCGCATTATTGATTTAGTAGGTGAAATCAGTTGGGATAGTGATTGAATTTGCAGATATGACTTTGTTTCGTTACTTACAGCCGAAAATAGCCATGCCGAGTCTTTTTATACAAAACGTAGTTATCAAAGAGATTGTAAGATAGTTCTACTCAACAAAGAATTATAAATCTTGTGGTAATTATTTAGTGAATCAGATCGATTGGCATCAGCTAGCTACTTTATATCGCCAAAGACATGCCAATGAGAGATTAAAAGAAAGTAGCACCAAATATCAAGATAGAAACCTCGGTATTCCTGTTGCTCCTGGTAATTTAAGCTTGCGAAAATATCAGCAGCAAGCAGTAGCTAACTGGCTAGAAAATAAGGGTAGAGGAACCCTCAAGATGGCTACAGGCAGTGGAAAAACCATCATTGCCTTGGTGATTACCCAAGAACTATATCAACAGATTGGATTGCAAGTACTCTTAATAGTCTGTCCCACTCAGCATTTAGTTTCCCAGTGGTCAAGAGAATGCCAGAAGTTCAATCTCCAGCCGATTATTGCCATGATGGGAGGGAATAACTGGCAAGGAGAACTATCCAATCAACTATATAGTTTACAAAGCAATTCACAAAACAATTCACAAAACTCAGCTTCATCTTTTCTAACCATCATTACCACTAACGCAACCTTAATTAGTGATGCTTTTCAATCCCAGCTAAAATACTTTCCTGCCAAAACCTTAATTGTAGGAGACGAAGCCCACAACCTAGGTTCAACCGTGATCGAATCATGTTTGCCCCGTAACATAGGCTTACGCCTAGCCCTTTCCGCTACTCCAGAAAGACAGTACGATGAATTGGGTACAGAAGCGATATTAGGCTACTTTGGTGCAATCCTTCAGCCAGAATTCACCTTAGCCGATGCCATTAAACAGGGTGCATTAGCTCGTTATTTCTACTATCCCGTATTTGTTGAATTAACTGCTGCTGAAGCATTGGTATATGCCCAACTGACCAAAAGGATTGGCTGGACTTTAAACAAAAATCCCAGTTTTCAGGGTAATAGTACTTTAACCGCTTTATTAAATAGGCGATCGCGTTTAATTGCCACCGCAGCCAATAAACTAACCTGTCTCAAGGAATTAATGGTATCGAGACTCAATACGAGCCATACCATTTTCTATTGCGGAGATGGCTATCTTGATGATGATACACGCCAAATTGATGCCGTTACCCACCTGCTAGGTAAAGAATTAGGCTATCGTGTCAATACCTATACTACCGACACCTCTTTAGAAGAAAGAGAACGTTTACGTCGTCAATTCGAGTCTGGAGAGTTACAGGGTTTAATCGCTATTCGGTGCTTAGATGAAGGGGTCGATATACCTGCGATCGCAACCGCTGTAATCCTTGCTAGTAGTAGTAATTCTCGTCAATTCATTCAACGGCGGGGTAGGATTTTACGTCCTCATGCTAGTAAGCAACAAGCTACACTGTTCGATACAATTGTGATTCCCCCTAATTTAGAGCGAGAGACTTGGGAAGTAGAAAAGAACCTGTTACGGAAAGAACTACGGCGATTTCTCACCTTTGCCGAGTTGGCTGAAAATGCAGAAGAAGCAACAACGCAGTTATTGAGGTTGCAAGAACGATATCAATTATGTCTAGGTAATGAGTAATGAGGGTTCTTCAGTTAAAAGTATGCCAAATGGTTAACTAATAAATCAAATAACTGAATCATTATGCGATCGCTGCTGAAGATGTGATTTAACGTAGATATAATCCACTGCTTAAGATCATTTAAATTTATCTAAAACAACGGCACGATCGCAATTACAAATATTGGGAGTGATTGAGGTTCAATTGATTATACTCTAATTTTAGGCTCAGTTATTATCAACTAGTCTGCTTCATTCTGTCTATGTTAAGGTGCAAATATCAATTTCTTGAGAGATTATCTTGAATCATTAAGCTATCAGTGCAGCAATAATTATGGGCATGATGACGACTGTGGGTAATAATGACCAAAAATACTGTCTGTTTCACTACAGTTTAGAATAACCACTTAGGAGAAGTTGAAGAAGTAATCTAACAGTCTTAAAGGTCAAGCACACATGAGCGGTCAGAGAATTTTTAATCACGATATCATGCACTGTACCCATGATGCTGTAGTTGGTAACTATTTATATTCTGGAAGAATTTTGGGGATGAGCGAACCAAACGACTTGGTTCAGTTACATCCTGAATTGCAAACTCAATGGCAAGCAATCGTAGCTCATTATAGTAATTTTGGCTTAAGTCATAGCCAAAATCCGATTTGGGACGTATCGTTTGAGCAATTGAAAAACTACCGAGATTATGAGCCATCAGTGTTTATTTTTGGGGCTGCGATTCACAACTCTGAAGACAATAATGATTGGTTTAGCGATCGCAATCAAGAATGGCAGAAAGTAGTCGAGTTTATCAATTCTAAAAATAATTTTATCCGTTTGGCAGATGAGTTGAACGTCAAGGTTCCTAAAACTATTTGTGCAGAAAACCAAACAAAGCTAGAAAATCATCTTGATATTCCCTATCCTTGCTATCTAAAACCTGCGGTATCTGTAGACGGCGTAGGTATTTATCGCTGTACCAATCAAACAGAATTACATCAAGCCCTAAACAAGCTAGATGATGATATACCTATTCAAATACAGCAAGAAATAGTTGCCGATAAATTTCTGAACATGCAGTATGAGATCAAAGATAAAGAGGTTAAGCCTCTGGCTGCTACGGAACAAATATTAGATGGTTTTGCTCACCAAGGGAATCGCTATCCTACAGCTTATCAGCCGTGGGAATTAATCGAGCCAATGGCACAATGGATGATGCAAAAGGGGATGAAGGGCATCTTTGCTTTTGATGTGGCGGTAGTAGACAACAAGGATCAGCAAGATTACTTTGCGATCGAATGTAATCCCAGATTTAATGGTGCTTCCTATCCTACGGGAATTGCTCAAAAACTTGACATTGGAAGTTGGTCAAGTGATAATTTCACCACGAAATATCGTTCCTTGGATGAGATTGATTTGAGCGAGTTGGAATATAACCCCTCGACTAAAACAGGAGTAATTATTTATAATTGGGGCAGTGTGCTGGTGGGAAAAATCGGCGTGCTACTTGCAGGTTCGATCCCTCAACAAGATGAACTGAGAAAACTTTTGCAACAAAGATTGGCATGATTTTTCAACTACTATTTCAAGTTTTCCAATGATTTAACATAGTTGCTATGGGCAAATATATTGTTCGATTTCGGCGATAAAATTCTCCTCAATATAGGGCTTAGTAAAGAATCCTACTGCCCCTAAACTCGCTGCCAAAGCTCGATGCTTGTCACTCCCGCGAGAAGTGAGCATCACCACAGGTATCTGGTTTAACTGGGTTTCTTGACGACAGAGGGTGAGAAATTCAAACCCGTTGAGATTGGGCATTTCAATATCACAAATCACCAAGTTAGTTTGGGAATTACTGCGGAGTTGCTCTAATCCCTCAATTCCGTCTCGTCCCTGTAATACTCGATAGCCCTTGTGTTCGAGGCTTAACGCTAGAGTGCGTCGCAGGGCGGAAGAATCATCAATGATTAAAATAGTTTTAGTTTTAATAGCGATCGCCGTTTGGGTTTCACTTTCTGCCTGGTTTTGGCTGTCCAGGATGTTTCTGATTTCTTGGATAAAGTCTTGTTCTACATAAGGTTTGGTGAAGTAACCGTCCGATCCTAGTTGTTTGGCTAAATTGCGATGCTTCTCTCCACTACGGGAAGTCAACATAAAGGTGGGAACTTTGGCTAAGGCTGAATCGCGACGACGCATCCCCAGAAACTCAAAGCCGTTCATCACAGGCATTTCTACATCACAGATAATCAAATCGAGTTCAGGGTGCTGCTTAAAGCCATCCAGGGCTTCTTTCCCATCTTTTTTCTGAACCACTCGATAACCCTCTTTCTCTAGGGTTAAAGCCATCGTGCGTCTCAAGGCAGTGGAATCATCTACCACCATGATGGTTTTAACGGATGTCCGCTGTTGTTCGGCTCTTATTTCCTGCTTCCCAGCTTCTAGCTGCTCTGAGGCAGAGATCCAACTCTGACTGGTATTAGTCTGTGGTGTTTCCCCTAAAATCATGCCGATTAAAGCTGAACCATCGAAGGCGGGAATGAGACTACCATCGCTAAGGATAGTACAGCCATAACTATAGACAGGAGCAGCGATCGCTTGACCATAGGGTTTAATGACCAGTTCTTGTTCACTCAGTAAGCTCACTACTTCTAAAGCGTATAATTGTTCTCCCCGTCGTACTAGCAACAGGGGTGCCTCCCAATCATCAGGAGCAGGGATGGTTTTAAACGTCTTACTGTTAGAGTCAGCATCAGGAATGGGACAGTTATAAGCAAGGATTTCTGGTAAAACATAAATGGGAATCAGCTTACCGTTGAGGGATAAAAACCGCTCCCCGTTCGTGAGCTGGATTTGTTCAGGGGTGGGAATCATAATTTCTTCGATGCTATCGGCAGGGATAGCAAAGTTGGTAGCCCCCAGAGAACAGACTAAAAGCTTGGCAATGGTGAGAGTTAAGGGGAGACGCAAAGTAAAAGTTGAACCCTTGCCAGGAGTAGAAGATACGCTAATCTTGCCTTTGAGAGTTTCAACTTGCGATCGCACAATATTCATCCCCACTCCGCGACCAGAAATTTCACTCACCTGACTAGCGGTGGAAAATCCTGGTTCAAAAATCAACTCGAATAGTCTTTCAGGGGATGCGTCCGCAGCTTCTTGAGGGGAAATCAGACCTCGTTCAATACCTTTTTGGGCAATGGTTGCTAAGTTCAAACCCTGACCATCGTCTTTGACTTCAATCACGGTTTGATTACCCTGATAATAAGCCTGAATTTCAATTAATCCAGTGGCAGCTTTTCCTTGTTGGGTTCTAATTTGGGGATCTTCAATGCCGTGGTCGAAACCGTTCCGTAACAGATGGAGCAAAGGATCTGCGAGTTTTTCCAAGACTGCCTTGTCTACTAGTACTCCAGTACCTTTTAATTTTAGCTCTACAGGTTTCTGGTATTTACTGGACAAATCTCTGAGGGTTCGTGGGAAACGTTGCAAAATCTGATCGAGGGGTAACATTCTGACCCACATCAACTCATCCCGTATCTGTCCCAACATCTTGCTTTGGCTACTGATCGTTCGATCCGATTGCTGGGCAAAGATCGTAATATCTTCCACACTCTCCTCAAGCTGGATCATCTCTTCCAGCACTTCTTGAAGAGAGGAGTGGAGCAAATTATAGCTGTCCATTTCTAAAGTATCAAACTCAGCGATCGCTAAGTTATTGAAGCTATTTCCAGGAGTTTTATGTTCTGGAGGTTTGGCAGGTTGAGGATCGCGCGATCGCGCTTCCAACAACATTTGGTCGGATATTTCCCGCAGTTTCCTAGTAATGCCTCGGAAACGGACAAACTTTTGTTCTAGTTCCGCAACATTTTCCTGTAGCTGTTCATTTTGCAGGGCTAAACTATTACGGTTAATGGTTAGTTCTCCCACCACATTGTTCATCCGCTCTAGGCGGTCTAAATCAACTCGCACTGAGAGTTTAGAAGTAGCAGCAGCAGTAGTATTTTTAGCAGTGGTTTTAACTACTGGCGCTGATACTGGTGTGGCAATCTGTGGCGGTAATGCTAGTTGGGATAAGTCTGTTTCAGTTACTGCTTCTGCTTCATCAGCTAGCATGTCAAAAAGCTGACTAATATCATCAGGATCAGTTTCAGATGCCGAATCTAACTCAAGAGCAGGGGAGTTATCTGGAGTAGTAGACCACAGATTATTGGAGTT
>JBEANW010000228.1:0-3527 GCA_041165225.1 Cyanobacteriota bacterium
ACTGCTGCCAAGGTTAGTGATATTTCTGGCCGTGGGATGGGGTTGGATATTGTCCTCAACCTAGTTCGTCAACTGCGGGGTCAGCTTTTTGTCGCCACTGATGTGGGTTCAGGTTCTACCTTTACCATCAGTTTACCTTTGAACCTGAGTCTACAATCGTTGATGCTCGTCCAGTTACAAAACAGATTAGTCGCTATTCCTCACACGAGCATTCTGGAGATCTTGCCCTATCGTGAACTTGATTTTACTGACGAACACCAAAAGCAATTAAACTGGCAGGGTCGTAAAATTGCCCTGGCATCTGTGTCGAACTTGTTTCCCTGTCCGAGACAACCACTACAATTAACCCAAGGTCAAGTATGTATTGTCTTAGAAACTTCCTTTGAGCCGTTAGCGATTTTAGTTGATGCGATCGCAGGGGAAGAAAAATTAATTGTTAAACCCTTTGATGAAACTGTCCCTGTCCCAACTTATATCGTTGGTTGTACGATTCTTGGTACAGGCGCGGTAATTCCCGTGATTATGCCCCAGGGAATTGCTAAAGAAGCCCTTGCTCCAGGATCGGTGAACAATGCTACTGCTACCGTTACCCAAACTACCTCTACAGTCTTGATTGCCGAAGACTCGGTGGCGACCAGAAGAATGCTGGAAAAAGTCTTGCTGGCAGCGGGTTATCAGGTACTAGTCTGTCGTGATGGACAAGAAGCACTAGATCAAATCGCTCAATATCAAGGACGGATTGATTTAATCCTCTCGGATATCGAAATGCCTAGAGTTAATGGTTTTGAACTCCTAGAAAAAGTTCGCGCTCAACCCGCCTTTAAAAACACCCCGATTGTGATGGCAACTTCCCGCACAGGCGATCGCCATCGACAAGAAGCCGATCGCCTAGGGGCAACAGACTATCTAGGTAAACCAGTTCAACCACAGCAATTAATCGATACAGTAGCAAGTTTATTGGGGAAAGGGACTAAGTAAGGACTAAGAACTAAAAAATCTTCTCATTAATACCGACTAGCTCGTAACCTTGAATACACCAGCTATAGTCTGATTGATGTTGCAAGATAAATAAGACTTTTACCAAATTCCCTTCTTGATCCATGATCATGGCAATTAAGGCGGGAAAATTGTTTACGAGGGTAAAACCACGAAACATAACCGAACGGGGCTTGAGTAGTACACCGTATTTATCCCTGATGATGCGATTAAATTCTTGGGGAGTAAATTTTTGTCGAATCTTAGGACTAGTTAAAGCTAATGCTGTTGCCACATCGTTTGCTTGAAATGCCTCTAGTTGCCTTTCGATTAGCTGACGAATCAGCATTTTGTCACTTTCAGATATATACATTGGGGACTACTTCAAAAACTAAAACTGATTACTTTCTTTGAAGGCTTGGACGTTAGTAAATATTCTTGACTCAACTCTTTGCTCAACCTTTTACCGCACCTGCCGTTAATCCTTGAACGATCTGACGCTGGAAAACTAAAACGATGATTACCAATGGTAGAGTACCCAAAACTGTAGCAGCAGCGATAGGGCCATAGGGAATATCGAATAAACTTGCCCCTCCCAACTGAGCGGTAGCCACGGGGATGGTTTTCTTCGCTTCTTCGGTAATAAAGGTTAGGGCAAAAATATATTCATTCCAGGCAAAAATAAAGGTCAAAATTCCTGTGGTAGCCAGAGCAGGCAAAGTCATCGGCAGGAGAATATTCACTAGCATGCCCCATGTTTTATAGCCGTCCATCTTCGCCGCATCTTCTAAATCTTGAGGAAGTTGCTGGAAAAAACTTCTCATGACCAGAATTGTCAGGGGTAAATTAATCGCCGTGTAGGGAATAATCAAAGCCAAATAATTATTACCCAAGCCGAGAGCTTTAACTATTTCGAGTAAGCCTAAAAACAATAGCACGTAAGGAAATAGAGTAATAATCAGAATTCCCATCAGGATTAATTTTTCTCCTAGCAAGTTCATCCTCGCGAGGGCATAGGCAGCGGGAGAGCCTAATGCCAAGCACAAAATAGTAGAAATGCTGGCTACTAAAGCACTATTCAAGATATAAGTCGAAAATGGACGACGATCAAATAGCTGAGTGTAATGGTCTGTGGTCAACTCCCTGGGAAAATAAACGTTGGGAATGGCGGAAATATCCTCGTTAAGCTTGAGGGAAGTAAGTATCTGCCAAAGAATCGGCGCGAGAAAAAAAAACATAATGGCCACAATTGTGAACCACCACCAGAATTGGGCAAATGAGACGTTGAGTTTCTGTCCTTTGGGCTGGGCTAACGACATGGAACTGCCTAGGTCAAGAGCGCTACTGAAACCATGTTACATGCTTTGGGTACTTATATTTTAAAATACCCTGGGGCATTAAAATATAATTTTCAACTAAATGTTGGCTAACTAAAGAACCCATTAATTCGAGTATTGCAATCATTTTAAAAAAATACAATCAAATTACACTTTCAGGCAATAAGTATACTTTTTTGCTCCATAACCGAGAATTTTGCGATCGCGAGTCAATAATTTACCCTTTTTTTGTTCTATACAGATTTGCTATATAGCGTTTCTCGCATTTGTGAAGTACGTCTTGGTTCTTTTTGGGAAAAGCGATTCAGCACGGTACAGCTGATCAGGAAATTAATTTTAGCGTCAATTCTCTTGATAGCGATCAAGTAATTGATTGGGAGTCCCTGCGAGAGAGTTCTCGACCTGATTTTATTACTCCCGAAGCTTGGAATGAAACCTATGATAATTTCTTGGCTGAAGTTGGTACTACAGTTGGAGACTATCAGCAATTGCTGACTGAGAATGCTGACTATCTTAGTGAAATAGGCGAATCCGAACTCGATGCAGATAATCTCCTAGCATTTGAGTTTCAGCAAGCCAGTGATTTTCAAGGTATTACCCAACGCTACAGTTTGGGTTCGTTTGGTCGCGATCGCCAATAAATTGGCGATCGCGAATTAAGTTCTGATGAAGAGGGTAATGTTTTTATAGCTAATTCTGGCACTGTGTGATCGTTCGATTTGCTGTCAGATGGTACTTATCAGGCACAGAATGGAGATTTTGCTCCCCTGAGTCTCGATCAAGCTGCTGGTAATTATACTTTAACTGAATCCGATGGTACGGCTACTGTTTTCAATGATGAAGCAGGGGAAGTAAGGGTAACTGATGCTCAAGGCAATGAAAACGGTCAAGTAGCAAGACTTACCGATGCTAACGGTCGTTTAATTAACTTTGGTTATGATGATCGCGGCAATTTAACAGATATCCTTGCCCCGGATAATAACTCTACTGCTTTTACTTATGACGATCGCGGTAATTTAACTTCTCAGATTGATGCTTCGGGTAATACAACTGAGTTTACCTACGACTCCGCTTATGACCAATTAACGGGCTTTACCGATCCACTGGGTAATGGCATAAACTACAGCTACGACGAGGCAGGTAATTTAAAATAGAGATCGCTCAATTAAAGTCGAAATATCCTCCAGTATTGAGAGAGATAGCCCCAGCTTGTTC
>JBEANW010000229.1:0-3272 GCA_041165225.1 Cyanobacteriota bacterium
TTTAGCAGATTGGATTATGCTCAACAATAAACCCCAGGTGTCTAATGTCGCTTTAGATGCCGAAGCTAGTAAGTATTTAGCTGTGGAAACAGAAGTTGCCACGGTTGAGCAAGCATTAGCAGGGGCAGCGGATATTATTGCGGAGCAGGTAGCAGATAATGCGGATATTAGAGCTTATTTACGGGAATATTTCTTTAAAAAAGGGGTGTTTACTTCCAGAATCAAGGGGGAGCATCCAGAAGGAAGTACCAAATATGAAATGTATCGCGATTATAGCTATGGCGTGAGCAAGATTCCGCCCCATAATATCTTGGTTCTATATCGCGGTGAAACTGAAGGGATTTTGAGTATCGATATTGCCTTTGAAGAGTCTGAGGTGTTGGCTTATCTGGAAAAACGGGAAATTAGTACTAAAAACGCCACTCTAAAAGTATTTTACCAAATAATGCTCAAAGATGCGTTCAACCGTCTGTTAAAACCTGCGTTAATTCGCGAAGTGAGGAGCGATCGCCAGGAATATGCCGACCTCGAATCAATTCAAACCTTTGAAGCTAACCTACGCAACCTGTTATTAGCATCTCCAGCGGGTCGAAAACCGACTTTGGCGATCGACCCTGGTTTTCGCACAGGATGCAAGATGGTGGTGTTATCAGATACGGGGAAGTATTTACAATATCAGGCAATCTTTCCCCATACAGGAGCAGAGAAAAGAAAGCAGGCTGCTCAAACAGTTAAGGATTTAATTAGTCAATATCAGATTGAATTAATTGCCATCGGTAATGGCACAGCATCGCGAGAAACAGATCAGTTTGTGGGGGAAGTTTTACAAGGAATTAAACCACAACCCATCAAGGTCATTGTGAACGAATCTGGGGCATCGATCTATTCTGCTAGTGATGTAGCGAGGGAAGAATTTCCTGATCTCGACTTGACGGTAAGAGGGGCAGTTAGTATTGGTCGCAGATTACAAGATCCCTTGGCGGAATTAGTCAAAATAGACCCCAAATCCATTGGCGTGGGACAATATCAGCATGATGTCAATCAAAAGTTGCTCAAACAAAAACTAACAGAAACGGTGGAAAGCTGCGTTAACTATGTGGGGGTAGATCTCAATACAGCTTCTAAAGAGTTATTGACTTTCGTCTCAGGGATTTCGGGAACAATTGCCCAAAATATTGTCGCCTATCGTAACGAGCATGGAGCCTTTAATAATCGTCAGCAATTGCTCAACGTAGCCAAGTTAGGGAAAAAAACCTACGAACAAGCTGCGGGTTTTTTACGGATTCGTCAGGGAGATAATCCTCTAGATAATACTGCCGTTCATCCCGAAAGTTATCAGGTAATTGAGCAAATTGCCCATAGTCTCGATGTATCTTTAGACCGTATTACCCAAGCCAGCGATCGCCTTAAAAGTCTCGACCTCAAAGAATTTATTACCGATAGTGTCGGGTTGCCTACTCTGCGGGATGCGATCGCCGAATTAGAAAAACCAGGACGAGATCCCCGCGAACAGTTTCAATATGCCACCTTTCAAGACGGAGTGGCGGAAATTAGCGATCTGCAAGAGGGGATGGTGCTAGAAGGGGTAGTGACCAATGTCGTTAACTTTGGGGCATTTGTAGATGTGGGAGTGCATCAAGATGGTTTAGTGCATATTTCCCAACTGTGCGATCGCTTTATTGCCGATCCCAATGAAGTAGTCAAGGTGGGACAGGTAATTAAGGTCAAAGTATTAGAGGTAAATGAAAAATTAAAACGAGTTGGTTTATCGATTAAGCAAGCATAAGTAGGAAGGCTGATTGCCTGACACAAGTACCTAAAAGTTAAGAGGGACTTTAAGACTAGCCATCCTTCACGAATTCGTTGAGTTTGGGTAAAATTCGCAAGGAATCGTCTTGAACAATAGCTATTACTCTTCTAACTCACCAAGAGAGTCATCAAACTTGTTAATGATGTCGAGGAATTTCGATATGACTCGATCGAAGATTTTTTGCGCTCTAATAATTTGGGTTTGTCGTTACAAGCACTCAATACAGTCTCCCTTAATGGCTCTTTGCCTGAGAACTTGTAGTTGGCGATCATTTGATTAACGGCTTCGCGCTTGAGGTTTTCCTCTAGGCAGAGTTGCTCAATCGCTTCTACACGTTCTTGATTCCAAAAGTCTTTAAATATTTTTTCGACGTTTTCGTCTGGTTCAAGGGTGGGCATCCGATTATCAATGAATTTCTCAATGAGATCTCGTTTGCTGCGTAGTTGTACTTCTTTACCTAATAAATCCAGGATAGAAGCTTTTTTCTGCTGGTAGTCTGCTTGTTTAGTTTCATCCTTAGCTCCTTGTTGAAGATCTGCCAGGAGTTTAAGGATATAGGCAACATTTATATCATCTCTTTGAATCAGCTCCAGCTCAAAATCGATCTCTTCAACAATCGATTCTCCTTCCTCCTCATTGCGAGTTCGTGTACGATCGTAGATGTCTAGATACTTACTCTTATAGTCTTCAAAGGTTTGCTCATCGATATTCAGGTCAGAAAAATTAAATTCTGTGAACGATCGACTGACATTTAGTAAACGAATTAGATTACGAAAGGCTTTGACGAACTCCAGTTGGTCGTCTTCGTCAATCAGTTTATTGACATCGTTAGGAATAGCGGCGATCGCTCTTAATTCTTGCACACCTTGATTGAATTTCTCAATGTATTGCTCATAGGGTTCAATGAAAATTTCTTCATTAGCGTTGGAATTGGAAAAGAGGGCAACGGCTTGATCGGTATTCTCCTTGAGGTTACGAAAACAGACGATATTTCCTTGGGATTTGAGTTCGCCCAAAATGCGGTTGGTACGGGAATAGGCTTGAATTAACCCGTGATACTGGAGATTTTTATCGACGTAGAGAGTATTGAGCTTTTTGACATCAAAGCCCGTGAGAAACATATTCACAACTAAGAGGATATCGGCTCGATCCTTATCCTGAAAGTTTTCGCGATCGCGATCTTTCATCCGTTTGGAGATGTCTTTGTAATAGGTATAGAACGCCTGACTATCTTTAGCTGAATGTTGGGTTTGGTACGTCTGGTTATAGTCAACGATAAATTCATTTAGCTTGTCGCGGCTATGGCTACGACTGCTATCTGTACCGATCTCAAAATCAGGTTCGCCAATTAAGCCGTTAGCGTCTGCGTCTGCTTCATTCGTGCCAGGGGTAAAGATAGTGACTATGCGTAAGTCGTGCAAACCTTGCTGTTGTTTGCTTTTGAAGGCTGCATAATAGGTGA
>JBEANW010000230.1:0-6193 GCA_041165225.1 Cyanobacteriota bacterium
GAAATGACTTTTTCATGTTTTTTGGGCTGATTGAATAATGTTCCCCCTTAATCCCCCTTTTCAGGGGTAGGGCTAGGGGGGATCAAAATCTACTCACTCTCTACAGGCGCAGTACGCAGAAAATTCTCAAAATCAACCTGATAATACAATTGCGGAACATTAGAGCTATGACGTACCGCTCCTACTTGACGACCATTAAGTACTTCCTGTAGCTGCGTCAAAATAGGGATGGGGTTATCATTTTTTCTTAAAGTCATAAGCAAAGTATCGCATTCTCCACCCGATTCTTGAGCAGTACAAATTACTGGCTGCTGGTTCATTTGACCATTCATCAGGAAATTAATCCCACCATTTTCATATGCTTCCTGAAATCTGGGGGAAACTTTTTCACATCTTGTTTGGGGAGAGTAGTTTTTAAAGGCAGTTGTTTCCCAGCGCACTATGGCTATTTTGCCTCTCGATGTCCAGGCAAAAGTAGTGGGGAGTTGTTGATTAGTTTGTTGATCAAAGCTTGGAGCGCAGACAAATTTAACTTGTTCTTGAGCTTTCGCCGATTCACTATTTAATGTTATTCCAGAGATAGCAAGTCCAGTACTTACAGCTATTACAGAAAATAGTTTATTGAGTTTATTGTTCATCATTTTTTCCTCTTGATTGTTTTATGTATGGTTAATAAGACTTATTTATGCAAGCTTACTGAGGCATAAACTTGAGAGTATAATCCCCTGATTCACCTGGTTCAAAAGTGTGCGCCATAATTAAATAGGTACCATCTTCGGGTAAAGTTGCACTGAGCTTGGCATTAAAATTGGTGGGTGAAATATCATCATTTTGCTCTAATAATGCAGGTTTTTCGGGTTTAGTAAGCAAGATCAATCTTAAAGATGGATCGATTTGTTCACTATCCATTTCAATTGACACTTTCTCCCCTGCTCGACCCTTAAAAGTGTAAAGATGGAAATAACTATTGTTGGGTAGCACTTCATCACCTTCTTTAAGCGTGGCGGTTAATGTTCGCGCTTCGGCAGGTAAAGAATTTGTTTCGGCATTCTGCCTGGGTTCTGCTGGCTTTTGAGTAAATTGAGGCGTGTTTCCCTGTTCAATGGCAGTTAAAAATGGTTGAACTAAATTGCTGGCAAGGGCAAAGCTAATGCCAATTGACCCCTCACTTTGACCAATTACCTCTCCTGTATTGGGGTCAACTACCTCTGAAGTAGCGATCGCTGTATTCACGCCAATCATCTCTCCCTGAGAATTCAGTAGTGGTCCCCCTGAATTACCGTGATTGATCGCTGCATCGTGTTGAATCATTCCCTTATCTGGATATACCGCACTGACAATGCCACTGGTAAAGCTGTTTTGCAATCCTTGAGGACTACCAATTGAGTATACAGATTGTCCTACCTCTACTGAATCAACCAGAGAAATCGTCGGTAAATCATCGCGATCGCGTATTTTTATGGCTGCGAGATCTAAATTGCGATCGGCTCTACCAACAATGTCGGCTACAACCTTCTGTCCGTCTGCTAAAATAATTATGACAAAAGTTAATCAGAGGGAACAGAGCAGTGGCAAAGTTTTTGCCGACCTAGATATTCCCGAACCATCTCTTTACCTAGCTAAAGTTAATTAGCCAATCAAATCTCTGTGGTCATTCGAGAGCGAAATTTAACTCAGGTCGAAGTGGCAGAAATATTAGGTATCAATCAACCTAAAGTATCCGCTCTCACTAGAGGTAACTTGGATGGATTTTCTAGCGATCAACTATTCAAGTTTCTAAATCTGTTAGGTCAGGATATTGAGATCGTAATCCGTCCTCATACTGACTTGAATCAAGAAGCAGGAATCAAAATTAGTTAAGACTACGAATCCCAGAGTGCGATCGCAACTTCTAACCTTCGTCGCTACTAATAATTTTTGGTACACGGAAAAAATCGCCCTGTTGTTCAGGGGCAGCCTTTAATAGTTCTTCCTTGTGGGGAAAAGGATTGACCTGATCAGTGCGGGTAATATTACTAGTTTCAATAGCTCTAGTAGTGGGCAGCACATCCGTTGTATCCAACTCGTTTAACTGCTCGAAATACTCCAAAATACTGTTGAGTTGAGTGGTAAATGCCACCTCTTCTGCCTCGGTAATATTCAGCCGAGCTAAATTTGCTACTTTTCTGACTTCTGCGCGATCGATCATCTTGTGATTTTACTGATTATTTCGATGGGTTTGAATGGTCTTGGTGGGCATGACTCAAGTATTAGGCTTGATTTTTATTGACCGCCATGCCCACCCTACAACTGTTAAAAGAATACATCCATTTCTGATCGCCCTGTAATCTTGAGCCAGTTTTGAGCTTCCATGTAGTTATTGGGGGCAATGCGAATTGCCTGTTTCCAAAATTCCGCCGCCTTATCGTAATAAGATTCAGCTTTTTCTACGTCTCCAGCTTCTTTCGCTTTTTCTCCTTCATAGTGATAGATTACTGCAATATTGTTTAATGCTTGGGGCATTCTGGGATTAAGCTCGATCGCCTCGTCATACAATTCGATCGCCTTATCGGTATCACCGTTACTGGCGTAAATTAAGCCCATGTTATAGAGAATATAACTGCGATCGTTAGAATCCTCTTCTAGAGTCAGAGCCTCTTCGTAATTCTCTAGGGCTTCTGCATACTCCCCATCTCCCTGGGCGGACATCCCATCACGATAATAAGCAAAAGCTTCCTTGGCTTTCTTGTTGGTGGGCAGCGCCTTGAGAATAATGTCTGCCATGACAGTAAAAGTTTTATCTACGAAATTATCGTTTCTCTGAGTACGGGGCATACTTAGTTCTTAAAATCACTTAAATTATCGATAAACAGATCCTAGCGTCAAACGTCAAGCAAGAACGATAAGTTAAGTTTCGTCTTCACAATTAACGCTTAAAACGCTTAAATCCTTGGCAGTGGAGTTTACAGCCCAAATTTAAGCCCGATCTTACAGCTTAAATCCCCTGCTTTTTGGGAAAAACGGAGGTTCTCCTTATAGTCTACGGGACAGTCAATTACCGCAGGTACATCATCGGCTAAAGCCTGTTTTAAGGTGGGAATTAAATCCGCTGCCGAGGTTACTCGATAGCCTTTTAAGCCCATGCTCTCGGCAAATTTAACAAAGTCAGGATTCCCAAAACGAATGGAAGTAGAATGACCAAATTGATTAAGCTGTTTCCACTCAATTAAGCCATAACCATTATCGTTAAAAATCAAGGTGACAAAGGGGGTTTTGACTCGTAACGCCGTTTCTAATTCCTGGCAGTTCATCATGAAACCACCGTCCCCTGTGACTGCTACAACTTTGCGATTAGGATGAACCAGTTTCGCTGCCATTGCCCCAGGGATAGCAATACCCATCGCCGCAAAGCCATTCGAGATAATGCAGGTATTGGGGCAATCAGAATGATAGTGACGAGCCATCCACATTTTATGCGCGCCGACATCGCAAATCACCACATCTTCGGGAGCCATCACCTGACGTAGATCGTAGATAATTTTCTGGGGTTTGACAGGAAAACCATCATCATTGGCATATTGTTGATAGTCGGCTTTAATCTGACTCCGTAACTCGCTAACTCTTATAGGAGTTGCTGTACTAGTGCGATCGCAACGTTTGACAATCTCATTCAGAGAATCAGCAATATCACCACACACTTCTACTTGGGGAATATAGCTACTATCAATCTCTGATCTGCTCTCATCAATATGGATAATCTGTTTATCCCCTTCAGGATTCCATTTTTTAGGGGAATATTCAATCAAATCATAACCCACGGCAATGACTAAATCCGATTCATCAAAAGCACAGCTAATTAAATCTCGTTGCTGTAAGCCAATCGTCCATAGTGACAAGGGATGAGTATAGGGAATTGCCCCTTTACCCATAAAAGTATTTGCCACAGGAATACCCAATTGAGTCGCCAATTCCGTCAAAGCTTCGCTGGCACAACCACGAATCACCCCATTGCCTGCTAAAATCACAGGATTTTTCGCTTTCGAGATGGCAGCAGCCGCAGCATTTAAACTGCGAGTAGAAGCATAGGTCTTTTCGCGATTGTCCCTGCTTAAAGGCTTAATATCGAGGGGCATGGCAGCAATATTTTCGGGCAGATCAATATGAACTGCCCCAGGTTTTTCCGCTTGGGCGACTTTGAAAGCTTTGCGGACAACTTCTGCGGTGTTGTCTGGGCGAACAATCTGAGCATTCCACTTCGTAATGGGGGCAAACATAGCTACCAGGTCAAGATATTGATGGGATTCAATATGCATTCGATCCGTCCCGACTTGTCCTGTAATCGCTACTAGAGGCGCACCATCTAGATTAGCATCGGCAACTCCTGTCATTAAGTTGGTTGCCCCTGGCCCCAAGGTAGAAAGACAAACCCCAGCTTTTCCTGTCAGCCGACCATAAACATCCGCCATAAAGGCTGCACCCTGTTCGTGGCGAGTGGTAATAAATTGAATGGAAGAATCCCTTAACGCCTCCAAAACGTGGAGATTTTCTTCTCCTGGTAGACCAAAGACGTATTCTACCCCTTCATTCTCTAGACATTGGACTAAAATCTCTGCCACATTAGATTCGCTCATTGCCTGATTACCCCATTGATCGATGGTTGAGTTTGCTATTAGTCTAATTTAAGTCTAATGTAAGTCAAACGTTATGTAAGTCAAACGCTAAAAACTAATAACTAGGGCGAAGCCCTTTTATTACACTTAAACTGGGGCTTGAGATTAAAAGCGAAGCCTCCGACTAAGATCGTTAAAAACCCCGTAATCCAGAGAGGAGCAGTGTAGTTCAAACTGACCAATAAACCCGAAATTACAGGGCCGATCGCATTGGACATACTTAGATAAGCAGAGTTAATCCCTAAAACTTCTCCTTGTTCTTGATTGCTGGTATTTAGGGACAGCACTGTATCAATTAGGGGCATCGGGAAAGAGTTGACGATGCCAAAGAAGACGATAATCAGCACAAATGCGCCATAGGTGGGAAAGGTTGGCATCAGTAAGAAAGCCACTCCTCGTAACGCCATAGAAACGGCAATGATATCGATCAAATTAAATTTATTACTCAAAGGCTCTAGGGCGAATATTTGGGAGATGAAGCCTAAGATTCCCACCAGCGCAAACATGATCGCCAAACCCTTGGTATCCTGTCCTAAAACATTGAGAAAAAAAGGTTGAAAGGCAAAGGCGAAAATCGTAAAAGTACTACCGCTGAGAAAGGTGAGAATAAATAAATTACCTAGTTTAGGTCTAGTTGCGGATTTCGCGATCTTGCCAAAGGCAAAATCATCCCAGCGTAATTTAAAATGCCCCTGACTAACAGTTTTCGTTTCGGGGAGAAACAACAAGGTTAATAACGAAGCCAAAGCAGCGATCGCTGCACTAATGAGAAAACTCATCCCCAAAGAGGTAACTCCAGGTAAAGTCGGCAACTGGAGCGCAAAATAACTCAGTACAGGCCCAATCACAAACCCTAAACGGAAGGTTGCGCCAAAAATCCCAAAAGCCTTCGGACGCTGTTCTGGGGTGGTGATATCGCTAATTACTGCACTAGCCACGGAGGTATTCCCCCCCGTCAAACCATCCAACATTCTGGCAGCATAAAGTAACCAAGCTACCGTCGCTACCGCTGCCACAAGATTTGCCACCATTGTTCCCGCTAGACTAAATACTAGGATATACTTACGCCCCAGGCGATCTGATAACTTTCCCAGCACAGGAGTACCAAAAAACTGCGAGAGAGCAAAAGCGGTGGTGAGTAAACTTGCTTGGAAATCGTTTAAGCCAAACTGTTTTGCATAGGGATAAAGCAGCGGGATGATAATCGTAAAGCTAATGGCATTGATGAGAGCGATTAAAGCAATTAACCAGAATATAGGAGGGAGATCGAATTGATTGCGCCAGTTTGAGCTTTTCATTCAGGGGATTAAGAAACTGACTCTAGGATATAGCGCTACCCTGCCCAGAGGAAACTATCTAAAAGTATTTTACTAGGATTATTTGACCAGCCGTTTATCAAAAGCTAAAATTCCTTCTTCATTAACAAGTAATATGGTCTTTATTAAACCTATGGCTTTTTACGCTCATACTCCACCAGAAGGCTCTGATGATTTTCATCCTCTTAAAGCGCATTTAAGCAAAGTAGCTAAGAAAGCTGAAAAATT